>JAKDUN010000423.1 GCA_030457675.1 Brachybacterium sp.
GACGCGGGCGCGCACCGACGCCGCATTGCCCCCGTCCGCGGCGTCGAGCGCGCCGCCGACGGGATAGATGACGCTCGGATCCGCTCCGACGCCCACTCCGACGACGCCGATGTCGCCGGCTCGTCGCAGGCGAGCCACCGTCTCCTCGAGATCACGGGCCAGGTAATTCTCGCCATTGGCCTCGGTGGTCGCGGAGTCGGCAGGCAACCCATCACTGATGACGATCACAGCGGACTTCGCCGCCCTTTGGGTGCGCAGCCGCTCAACCGCCCACCGCAGAGCCTCGCCATCGATGCCTTCACGAAACAGCGAGGACTTGAGCAGGCCGCCGAGGTGGGTCCGCGCTCGGCGCCACGATGAGTCCGCGGCCTTGAGAACGATGTGGTGGACCTCGTTGAGGCGGCCGGGTTCGGCGGGAGATCCCGCCTTCTTCCAGTCGGATCGGACACGCCCGCCACTCCACGAATTCGTGGTGAAGCCGAGGATCTCCGTGTTCACGTCCAGTCGGTCGAGTGCGGTGAGGATGACGTCGAGGAGCGCACCGAGTCGGGACGCATGGGGTTTCATCGACCCCGAGAGGTCGAGCAGGAAGGTCACAGCGCAGTCTGTCTCGGCCCGCTGCGAGCGGCCGCGGAAGACCCTAGGGTCTCCGGGAGAGGTCAGCAGCCGTGTCAGACGGGAGGAATCGAGAATTCCTTCATCGGCGTCGACGGCCTCGTGAGCATCGGTGACATCATCGACGACACTGTGCAGGCGTGTGACGACCGGGGCCAGCGGCACCGCGAGCCGAGCTGCCTCCGCGGCGATCGTGCGACGGCCGCTGCGCAAACTCTCGGCCCTGACCAGGTTGGTGATGTGGGAGGTCCGGTCGAAGGCGGCATCCCAGATGCGATAGCCCTGGGCGAGGTGGAGGCGTGGACTCGACGAATCCGGGGCAGGGGCGAAGAGCTCCTCACTGACGTCGAAGACCAGGGGCAGGCTGGCGCGGACTCGACGTTCGCGCGCTCCCGTCCGCGAGCTCTCCCGATCTTCGAGATCAGTGATTCGGCCGGCGATCGTGCGTGCCAGGTCACGGGCCACCTCGGCGAAGGTGTGCTGGTCATGCCGTGCCGCCTTCAGCCGTGGCAGGTACGGACCCAGATCGGCCGAGAGCTCGAATCGGGCCTCTTCGATGAGATCGGACTCGACGGGTGTGATCGGCTCGCGGGTCAGGGCCGCTCGGGTGACCAGGATGACCGTGAACAGAAGCATTCCCAGATGGGTCTCATGGAGTCGGCTGCGAAGGTACTCGCTGCGCCAGTCGGCATGCCGGCGCGACAGGTTGGCCCGGACTCCCACCTGCGAGGCCAAGGATTCGCACCGGCACTGTTCGAGGATCTCGACGAGGAGTCGTTCCTCTCCGGCCTCGGGCAGCCGGCTGCGGTGAGCATCGAGGTCGCTGAATCGCCGGCGCATGGCCATAGCATCTGTGGCTCCTCGCAGCGAACCGAGACCGGATGTTCGAGAATCCGGATACAGGTGGGGTGCGTTCATCGACAGCGCCCCTCTCGAGTCCACGGGGCGATGCGCCCACAGGTCGACACCGGGATCGCCGCTGAGCGCCCTGAAGACCGAGGCCAGTCGCCTCTCCAGCATGGCCTCCTCCCGGTGGGACCGGGCCTGGGACGACACCGATTCCAACATGGTCATCAGCTCGCCGCTGCTGCGTGACCAACATGCAGGTCAGCGCCGAAGCAGCGCTGGTAGTACTCCGCGACGAGAGGATGCTCGGAGGGATCACAGCGGTTGAGGAAGGAGAACCTGAAGGCGAGTTCGACGTCGCCGAAGATCACAGAATTCTGAGCCCAGGAGATGACCGTGCGCGGTGACATGAGCGCGGAGACGTCGCCGGCGGCGAATCCGCTCCTCGTCAGCGCCGCCACCTCGATCATCGCCCGCACACCGTCGGCGCCGACGGTTTCCGCGGCTTCGGGTACCTGCCCGGTGACGACGAAGAACTCCTCGTCAGGGGCCAGGTAGTCAAGAGAGGCGATGATGTTCCAGCGGTCGAGCTGGGCTTGGTTGAGCCGGTTGACACCATGGTAGAGACCGTTGATGTTGCCCAGGCCGACGGTGTTCGCCGTGGCGAAGAGGCGGAAGTTCGGATGCGGACGGATCACCCGGTTCTGCTCGGTGAGAGTGAACTGCCCGTCGCGTTCGAGCAGGCGCTGGATGATGAACATGACCTCCGGTCGACCCGCATCGTATTCGTCGAAGACGAGAGCCATCGGGCGAGTCAGCGCATAGGGGATGACGCCCTCTTCGAAGGCGGTGCGAGGCTGACCGTCTTCGATGACGACCTGGTCCTTGCCCACGAGATCGGCGCGTGAGATCTGCCCGTCGAGGTTGACGCGCATGAGCGGCCAGTTCAGACGCGCCGCGATCTGCTCGA
>JAKDUN010000424.1 GCA_030457675.1 Brachybacterium sp.
CGAGGACGCGCCGGTGTGGGTGCCCCAGGGGCGGCCGGCCGGGAGGCAGGGGGGCCGGTGCGGTCTCTGTCGCCGTCGCTGCCCGGGCTATGACGCCGGACCGGGCCGGCGCCGATGGCGGGCGCTGGATCTGGGCACGGTGCGGGCGGTGCTGGAAGCCGAGACACCTCGGGTCAGATGCCGCATCCATGGGGTGGTGGTGGCCGCGGTGCCGTGGGCTCGTCACGATGCGGGGCACACCTATGCCTTCGACGATCAGGTCGCCTGGTTGGCGACCCGCTCGTCGAAGTCCACGGTCACCGAGCTGATGCGGATCGCCTGGCGCACCGTCGGCTCGATCATCACCCGGGTCTGGGACGACGTCGAGGCCGACACCGACCGGTTCGCGGGCCTGCGACGGATCGGGATCGACGAGATCAGCTACAAGAAGGGCCACAAGTACCTGATGATCGTCGTCGACCACGACACCGGCCGGCTGATCTGGGCCGCGCCGGGACGCTCCAGCGCCACCGTCCGGCAGTTCTTCGATCTGCTCGGCCCCGAGCGCTGTGCCGAGATCACCCATGTTTCCGCTGATGGGGCCGATTTCATCGACACCATCGTCGCCCAGATGTGCCCGGGTGCGGTGCGGGTCGCTGATCCGTTCCACATCGTCAAGTGGGCCACCGACGCGCTGGACGAAGTGCGCCGGGGAGCCTGGAACGATGCTCGGGCGCTGGCCCGCAGCGAGCCCAAACGGGCCCGGGGCCGGCCCCGGGCCGACGCGCCTCCCAGGCCGGGCAGCGAGCGCGCCAAGGCTCTCAAGGGCGCCCGCTACTCGTTGTGGAAGAACCCGGAGAACCTCTCGGAGAACCAGCAGGTCAAGCTCGCCTGGATCGCCGAGACCGATCCGAGACTGTATCGGGCCTACCTGCTCAAGGAAGGATTGCGGGTCCTCTTCCAGCTCCCTCACGACGCGGCTGCCGAGGCCCTGGACCGGTGGGTCAGCTGGGCTCGCCGCTGCCGCATCCCAGCGTTCGTGAAGCTGCAACGAAGCATCGTCAAGCACCGCGGCCGGATCCTCGCCGCGATCGAGCACGGCCTCTCCAACGGGCTGATCGAGTCGACCAACACCAAGATCCGCTTGATCACGAGGATCGCGTTCGGCTTCAAGTCCCCCGAGGCACTGATCGCCCTCGCCCTGCTCACTCTCGGCGGCCACCGACCAGCTCTCCCCGGCCGGAACTAACCCACAGATGCGTCAGGAGCGCCGTAAAAGTAGTGCCGTCTTGATCGGCTAGTTTCTGCGGTTCTCAATCTATTGAGGTGATCAAGTAGGCGTGGAGTGGTCACTGGCGGAGATACGTCAAAACGGCTTGCACGCGTTTGTGGGAGGCCTCGTCGGTGTCCAGGTCGAGCTTGGCGAAGATGCGGTTGATGTGCTTGGCGATCGCCGCATCGCTGACCACGAGTGCCCGGGCGATGGCGGTGTTGGTCTTGCCCTCGGCCATGAGTGCGAGGACGTCGATCTCGCGGGGCGTGAGGGCGTCCAGGCGGGATCGGCGGCGCAGCAGTTCGCGGACGACTTGGGGGTCGATGACTTGGCCACCGTCGGCGATGGTGTCGAGCGCGGTAAGGAACTCCTCGACGTTGCCGACGCGGTCTTTGAGGAGGTAGCCGATCCCGCCGTCGCCGGTGGTGAGCAGGTCGGCGGCGGCGCGTCCGGAGACGATCTGGGAGAGCACGAGGATCGGCTCGGCCGGGTTGACGAGCCGGAGTGCGCTTGCGGCCTGGATGCCTTCGTCGGTGTACGTCGGCGGCATCCGCACATCGATGATCGACACATCGGGAGCATGGGCGCGGACGGCGTCGAGGAGGTCCTCCCCGTTCTCGACAGCGGCGACGACATCATGGCCGGCCGTGTGCAGCAGACTCTTCAGTCCTTCGCGTATGAGTGCGGCGTCTTCGGCGATCACGATGCGCATGGGACCTCCAAACTGATGCGGGTCGGGCCGCCGACCGGGCTGACGAGGTGGACCCGGCCGCCGAGCGTCTCGATGCGGTCGATTACGCCGAGCAGGCCGGTGCCGTCCGGATCCGCGCCGCCTGCTCCGTCGTCTTCGACGGTCACGAAGATGCGACCTTCCTCGGTTTGGTGGCCGAGGAGGCGAACGTTGGTCGCGCGGGCGTGTTTGAGCACGTTGGTGAACAGTTCGCTGGTCGCGAAGTAGACCCCGACTTGCACGTCGGTCGGGAGTTCGGAGGGGAGGTCGATGGTGACCGTCGTGGTGATGCCTGCGGTCTCCGTGCTGGCGGCGAGGTCGTCGAGGGCACCGGTCAGGTCGTTCTCGCGCAGCGCGGCGGGGAAGATGTCGTGCACGATCTGGCGGAGCTCCTCGACGGCGCGGCGGGCGTCGTGGCCGGCCTGGT
>JAKDUN010000067.1 GCA_030457675.1 Brachybacterium sp.
GAGCCCGCCGCTCCCGCTGAGGTCAGCTCCACGCCGCCCGCCGCCCCCGGATACTCCCTCTCGAAGCCGGTCTTCTTCATCTCCACCGGGATCATCCTGCTCGCGGTGCTGTTCGCGCTGATCCTGCCGGACGCCTTCAACGCCGCGATCTCGACCCTGAACTCGACGGTCGTGAGCTCGATCGGCTGGTACTACGTCCTGATCGTCACCGCGTTCGTGGTCTTCTGCATCGTGCTCGCGGCCAGTCGGATGGGCAACATCACGCTCGGCCAGGACGAGGACGAGCCCGAGTTCAGCGTGTTCTCCTGGTTCGCGATGCTGTTCGCCGCCGGGATGGGCATCGGCCTGGTCTTCTGGGGGGCGGCCGAGCCGCTGACCTTCTACAGCGAGGCCGGCGCTCCCCCGAACGCCGCCGGACTGGCGGATCCGGATCGGGCCGAGCGCGCGCTCGGCCAGACCTTCCTGCACTGGGGCCTGCACGCCTGGGGCATCTACGTGATCGTCGGCCTCGCCGTCGCCTACGCCGTGCACCGCAAGGGCCGCCCGGTCTCGATCCGCTGGGCGCTCGAGCCGATCCTCGGCAGGCGCACCGACACCTGGATCGGTGACGTCATCGACATCATCGCCCTGGTGGGCACCCTGTTCGGCATCGCCACCTCGCTCGGCTTCGGCGTCAATCAGATCGCCGCCGGCCTCGATCACCTCGGAGTGTTGCCCAACTCGACCACGGTGCAGGTCGTCATCATCCTCGCGGTGACCTTCCTGGCCACCCTGTCGGCCGCGAGCGGCGTCGACAAGGGCATCAAGATCCTGTCCAACCTGAACATGGGCCTGGCCGCAGTGCTGCTGATCACCGTGCTGATCCTGGGCCCGACCCTGTTCCTGCTGCGTGACATCGTCTCGAACATCGGTTTCTACCTGCAGAACTTCCTGCAGCTCTCCTTCCAGACCCTGCCGTTCCGGGGCGAGGAGGGGGCCAGCTGGATCAACGGCTGGACCACCTTCTACTGGGGCTGGTGGATCTCCTGGTCGCCCTTCGTCGGCGTGTTCATCGCGCGCATCTCCAAGGGCCGCACCGTCCGCGAGTTCATCGCCGGCGTGTTGCTGGTCCCGACCGCGCTGACCTTCCTGTGGTTCACCATCATGGGCGGCACGGCGCTGTACGAGTCCGTCATCGAGGGCGTCGACTTCAGCGATGACAGCGGTGCGATCGACGCGAACACCGCGCTGTTCGACACCTTCTCCCAGCTGCCCGCCGGTGCGCTGCTGTCCGGCATCGCCGTCATCCTGGTCTCGATCTTCTTCATCACCAGCGCCGATTCCGGCGCCTTCGTGATGGACATGATCGCGCACAAGGGCGACCCGAACCCGCCGCGGATCACCCGCATCTTCTGGGCCGCCGCCTCCGGCATCATCGCCGCCGTCCTGATCTGGGTCAGCTCGCTGTCCGGTGACGGGGCTTCGGGCATGGAGGGCCTGCAGGCCCTCGCGCTGCTCTCCGCCCTGCCGTTCTCCGTGGTGATGATCGGCATGACCTTCGCGCTGTGGCGCTCGCTGAGCACGGAGGTCCGGGTCATCGAGAAGCTCGAGCTGCGCCTGCGCCAGCGGGAGTTCATGGAGCGCTACTCCGACGAGCTCACCGACGAGGTCAGCGATCGCGTCGAGGGCCGGGTCGCGGAGCAGGTCGAGATCCAGGTGTCCGAGCACCTGTCGACCCTCACGGGCGAGACCCCGGTGGTGCCCGGCGACGGGTCCGGGTACGGGCGCGGCGGCCGCCGCCGCGGTCCGCGGAACCCGTTCAGCCGGGAGCCGTGATCGCCGCGGCATCCTCGATGCCGCGCGAGACGTCCTGAACCGAGGAGGCCCGGTGGCAGCTGCCGCCGGGCCTCCTCCTGTCCCGGGAGATCCCGTCGGACCTCAGCGCGCGGCCACGTGCAGGAGCTCCTGGCCGTCGACGAGGGCGCGGAGATTCACGGTGATCCGCTCGTCGGCGCCGACGGGACGACCTCCCGCCGCATGCGGGGTGAGCAGCAGCCGCGGTGCGTCCCACAGCGGATCCCCCTGCGGCAGCGGCTCGGGGTCGGTGACATCGATCCCGGCGCCGCCGAGCGTGCCCGCCTCGAGCGCCTGGCGCAGCGCCTCCTGATCCACCGTCGTTCCCCGGCCGACATTGAGCAGGATCGCGTGGTCGGGCAGGGCGGCCAGCACCTCGCGCCCCACCGCGCCCGCGGTCTGCTCCGTCGCGGGCAGGATGTCGATGAGCACGTCGACCTCGGGCAGGGCGGCCAGCACGTCACGCTCGGCGATGACCTCGAATCCGGCACGGGTGCCGGCGCTGCGGGCCGCGCCGCACACCTCGGCGCCGAGCGCCCGCAGGGTCGGGGCGAGGGTCTGCCCGATCTCGCCGAAGCCCCAGATCAGCACCCGGGCGCCGATCAGGGTGGTGACCCGGCCCTCGGGATGCAGCGGCTGCAGCCCGCCCAGCTCCGCGGACCACTCGTGGCGCTGCTGCGCCTCGCGGCTCTCCGGAAGCCGGCGCAGCAGGCTCAGCAGCAGGGCCAGGGCGTGCTCGCTCACCGTCAGCGAGTGCAGCCCGGCGCCGGCGGCGATCACCACCTCGGGGTCGAACCCGGCGGCGAGGATGCCGTCGACCCCGGCCGAGAGCGACTGCACCAGCTGCAGGTCCTCCAGGTGCTCGGCGGCGGAGGCGAGATGGCGGCGGGAGGCTCCCCACACCACGAGCACCGCGGCATCGCGGTGCTCGGCGGGGATCTCCTCGCGGGCGTCGATCGTCACCGCCTCCCAGCCCTCGGGCAGCACAGGATTCAGCGGAACGGTGTCGGGCAGCAGGATCTTCATGCCCCCAGGGTACGGAGAAGAGCCTCGTCGAGGGCATGCTCCCGCCCACCGGACCGCGCCGATATCCGCTGTCGACCTGCGGGGCGATTCCGATACCCTGCCCGCATGCGCTCCGGCCCCGTCCCTTCCCCCTCCGGACCGAGACGCTGGCTGCGGGGTGCCTCCGCAGCGGTGCGCGCAGCGACCCGTGGCAGCGGCCGCCGTGCTCGCCGCGCTCGCCGCTCGTCGATTCTCGCCCCGCTGGACACCGCAGGATTCCTCGGGGCCTCGGCGACGGCCTGGATCTCGACCTCCCCGAGCCTGCTGCCCCGCACCTGGTGGATGTGGGCAGTGAACATCGGCCTGTCCGAGGTCTACGGCTACGCCAGCGGGGTGCTGGCGGGCCGCGTGGTGCGCCGCCTGGGCCGGGAGATCGGCCTGCAGGTCCGGATCGCTCCGGATCACCGCCGCCGGGCGCGGTGGGCCGGGGCCGCGGCCCTGGTGGGCATCTCGACCTACTCCTGGGTGCGCGGCGTGCTGCGCCAGCGGGAGATCAGTCATCTGGTGCAGGAGGAGCCCAAGAACCTCACCACCCACGTGGTGGGTTCCGCGGCCGGCCTCGGCGCCTCCCTGGTCGCGCTGGTCCTCGCCCGCTCCACGATCGAGACCACGCGCCTGTACCGGGCGCTGCTGCGGCCCTATCTCCCTCGTCGCCTGGTGAAGGTCCTCTCCCTGCTGCTGACCGTCGCGACCGTCGCCGTGATCGCCGATCGGCTGCTCCGGGCCCGGGTGCTGGAGACCCTGATCGAGCGGGCGGATGCCGCGAACCGGCTGATCGCCCCCGACGTCCCCCAGCCCACCTCTCCCCTGCGCTCGGGCGGGCCGCAGTCGCTGGAGACCTGGCAGTCCCTCGGCGCCCCCGGGCGCAAGATCGTCTCCGGCGGGGCGGATCGGGCGCTGCTCTCCGAGACTCTCGGCCGGGAGGCGCTCGAGCCGATCCGCGTCTATGCCGCGAAGTCGGGGACCCGCACGCTCGAGGAGACCGTGGCCGCGGTGGTGGCGGAGCTGGACCGCACCGGGGCCTGGGACCGCGAGGTGCTGGTGCTGTTCACCGGGACCGGCACCGGCTGGCTGCAGGAATGGTCCCTGTCCGCGATCGAGTTCCTCACCGCCGGCGACTGCGCGACCGCGTCGATCCAGTACTCCTACTACCCCAGCCCCCTGACCTATCTCATCGACCGCCGCTCCCCCGAGCGCGCCGGCCGGCTGCTGCTGGAGGCGGTCCGGCGGCGCCTGGCCCAGCTGCCCGCCGATCGTCGGCCCGCGCTCTACGTGGCCGGGGAGTCGCTGGGCTCCTTCGGAGGGCAGGCCGCCTTCCGCGACGTGCCCGAGATGCTCTCGAGCGTCGACGGTGCGGTGTGGACCGGCACCCCCAGCTTCACGCCGCTGTGGCAGCAGCTGACGAGACGCTCCCGTCCCGGCTCCCCCGCCGTGGCCCCGATCATCGACGGCGGCCGCCACATCCGTGTGGTCACCCGGCCTCGGGACCTGCAGCGCAACTACTGGGGCGGGCTGTACGAGCAGTGGGAGCACCCGCGGGTGGTCTACGCCCAGCACGCCTCGGACCCGGTGGTCTGGTTGGACCTGCCGCTGCTGTGGCGGGAGCCGGCCTGGCTGCAGGAGCGGGTGGGCCATGACGTCACCCCGGCGATGCGCTGGTTCCCGTGGATCACCTTCTGGCAGATCGCCGCCGACATGCCGCTGTCCATCGCCGTCACCGGTGGGCACGGCCACTCGTACCACGAGGAGATGGTCCCGATCTGGGCCGCGGTGCTGGGGCAGGACGCGCACGGGGAGGAGCGGCGGGCCCTGACGGCGCAGCACCGCGCCATCGTCGCCGCGATCCGGGCGATCCATCCGCAGGGGTGAGCCTCAGGGGTTGGGGCCGACGGCGACGGGCCGTGCCTCCTCCGCGCTCCACTGGGACCATGAGCCCGGGAACAGTCGCAGCCGGGTGAAGCCGGCGCTCTCCAGCGCCAGCAGGTCGTGGGTGGCGGTGACACCGGAGCCGCAGTACACGATCGTCTCGCGGTCCGCGCTCACGCCGGCGGCCTCGAAGCGGCGCCGCAGCTCCTGGGGGTCCATGAAGCGGCCGTTCTCGTCGAGGTTGCCGTCGAAGGGCAGGTTCACGGCGCCCGGCACGTGACCGGCGCGGGGGTCGATCGGCTCCACCTCGCCGCGATAGCGCTCGGGAGCTCGGGCGTCCACGACCAGTGCCTGACCGGCGGCGACCTCGTCGGCGGTGGCGATGCGGTCGAGGGGCCAGTCACGCGCGGAGACGTCCCCGGGCTCGGGGCGCACCTCCGCGGTCTCCAGCTCGCCGTCCCAGGCGGCCAGGCCGCCGCTGAGCACCGCCGCCTCGAATCCCAGGGCGCGCAGCATCCACACCAGGCGCCCGGCAGGGGCGCCGTTGCTGTCGTCATAGGCGACGACGAGGGTGTCCTCGCTGACCCCGGCCCGGCGCAGCGAGGCCGCGAAGTCCTCGGGCTCGGGCAGGGGGTGCCGGCCGGCCTCGGGACGGGCGGGGGCGGCGAGCTCGGTATCGAGGTCGAGGTACACGGCGTCGGGCAGATGCCCGGTGAGGTAGGTGCCGTGTCCCTTGGACCCGTCGAGCGCCCAGCGCACGTCGAGCAGACGGACCGGGCGGATGCCGCCTGCGGCGTCCTCGAGGAGGGCGTGCAGGGCGGCGGTGTCCAGGAGCGGCGGCAGCGGAGCCGCGGGGGGAAGAGACCGGGACGGCCTGGCGGTGACGTTCATGACTGGAGCCTATGCCCGCAGCGGGCTCACTCCTTGATCTGGAGGTCCGCCCGCACCAGACGATGGTCCGAGGCGGGGAACGGGGAGGAGCCGGTCAGCTCGCTGCCGGGATGGCCCGTGAGCGGCCAGTACACCGCCGAGAAGACCGCCTGGAGCGTCCGGGAGGGCAGCACATAGTCCACACGCAGGTTGCCCGGCGCGGGATCGTCGGTGAAGTCGGCGGTGTCGAGGCGCGGATCACCGGCGTGCTCCAGGTTCGCCCCGCCCTGCACCTCGGAGGCCTCGACGGCGCCGTCGCTGCCGGGCCGGGTGTCCCGCACCCGGGGGTGGGAGAGGAGCTGGTCGATCGCCCCGGGCCAGGAATCGCCGTCGAGGGGATCGGCGTTCAGGTCGCCGAGGATCACGAACTGCTCGCTGGGGGCGAGGCCGCCACGGGTGCCGGTGTCGTCCTCGATCCAGCGCGAGCGCTGCCCGGGGCTGAGGTAGTCGGCCCACAGCCGGATCTCGTCGTGATTGCGCCGCTGGTTGCGCTTCTCGGCGCCGTCGAAGCTGGGCGGAGTGGGGTGGGAGGCGAGCACGTGAATGGTGCTCGAACCGACTCGCACCGGCACGTCCCAGTGGGACTTCGAGCTCAGGGGCAGCTCGGCCGAGATCTCCGGGCCGTAGTACTCGGTGGGCAGCAGATTGCTGGGCATATCCGCCCAGCGCAGCTTCTGGAAGGTGCGGATCTGCTCGGTGAGGATCGGATACCTCGAGAGGATCACCATCCCGTACTGGCCCGGGAACTCGCCGAAGCCCCAGGCGTCGTCCGCGCCGCCGACGGTGCCGTCACCGTTGAGATCGTGCCCGCTGGGCACCCCGGTGTTGACCGGTGCGGTGAAGGAGTACCGGTAGGTGACCGGGCTCTTCCCGTTCTGGGGGACCTCGAGGTAGTTCTTCCGGAAGAGATCGACGCCGGCGCCGTCCTCGTCATGGTCGAACTCGTTGAGCAGGACGATGTCGGGGTTGTTGATCTGGATGATCTCCGCGACCGCACGGATCTGCGGGTCCTCCCCCACCCCGGAGTCCGCGTCAGCGGCGAGGTCCTCGAGCAGCTGCCCCGCGGCCGCCCGATGCAGGGAGGCGTTGAAGGTGGCGACCCGCAGGTTCATACGGTTCCCCCGCCGACGGGAGGGCTGCGGTGCGGCCTGGGCAGCGGCGGGCAGGCCGAAACCCGCGGCAGCAGCCGCGGCGAGCGCTCGACGTCGGGTCATCCGAGAAGTCATGTACCCATTGTGCACGTTCGACAGCAAGGGCGACAGCGCGGTGTGGACAGCGGACCTGCTCAGCCTCCTCATCCAGCGCCTCGATGGCAGACTGGAGCCATGAGAATCGCGTTCCTCGGCACCGGCCGCATGGGCACCGAGCTTGCCCTCCACCTGATCCCCGACCACGAGCTGACCGTCTGGAACCGCACGGCGGACCGCACCTCGCGCCTCGCCGAGGCGGGTGCCGCCGTCGCCGACACCGCCGCCGCGGCCGTCGAGGGGGCGGAGCTCGTGATCACCTCGCTGTTCGGTCCCGAGGCCGTGCGCGAGACAGTCATCGCGCCCGGGCTGATCCCCGCCGGGATCCCGTGGGTCGACACCACCACCGTCTCCCCCGCCGACGCCGAGGCCTACGCGGCCGCGGTCCCCACCTATGTGGGCGTCCCCGTGGTGGGCTCGCTGGGCCCGGCCCGCAACGGCGCCCTCGGGGTCTACGTCGGCACCCCGGACGATGCCCTGCGGGCACGGGTGCTCGAACTGGTCGCACCCTGGGCGAACCCGGAGCGGCTGCTCGGCGTGGATTCGGGCCGCAAGGCCGCCGTGGGCAAGCTGCTGGCGAACCTCGCCCTCGCGGTCAGTGCGCAGGGCCTGCGGGAGGCGCTCGCCCTCGGTGAGGCGACCGGGACCTCCGCGGAGGAGACGCTGGACATGCTCGGCGGGACCGGCCTCGCCTTCATCGCCGGGATGAAGGGCCCCTTCGTGCGCGGGGACCGCACCACCGCGGGCGGCGACTTCTCCGCGGCGGCGATCGCGAAGGACGCCCATCTGATGATCGACACCGTCACCGGGACGGCCGACGACGCCGCGAGCGACGACTCCGGACCCCGCCCCGGCTCGGACCTGCCGGCGCTGCGCGGGGCGCTGGCCTCGCTCGAGGCGGAGATCGCCGTCGGCCACGGCGAGGACGACTTCTCCACCATCCTGCTCGAGGAGGCTGAGCGCACCGGCGAGTGAACCGGTCCCACCCCGGCCGCGCGGACCACCGCCCGGGACGTGGCCGGGGGGGCGGGGGCGACCGCCCGGGGGCCTTCCCCGCCCCGGGCGGCGGCGAGGACAGCGGTGAGCTCGTCGAAGCGGTCCAGATGCCAGACCAGTCCCTCGGGGTCCAGCTCGTGCCGGCGATGCAGCCGCTCGCGCACCAGCTCGCGGGGCGCGGTCAGCCGCACCACCGTGAGCGGGCAGCCGACGGCGTGCTCGTAGTCGTCGCGGTCCTCCCGCGCCTCGATCACCCCGGCGGCGAGGAGCACCTGCGCACCCGCCTCGCGCATGTTCGCCGAGACGGCCTGCAGGTTCACGAGCTCCAGACGGTGCTGGAAGGGGTCCCCCGCCGGGGTGGGCCAGGCGCGGCGCAACCAGTCAAGATCGAGCGCGGCCCCCGGGACTCCGCGAGCAGCCAGCTCCTCCCCGATCGCGTCGACCGCGGTGGTCTTGCCGACCCCGACGGAGCCGACCAGGAGCAGCGCGCGCGGGCGTGACGCGTCGGCCGTCATCGCAGATCGGCGAGCACGCCTGCGGCGGCCTGGCGGCCGGAGAACAGGCACCCGCCGAGGAAGGTGCCCTCCAGGGCGTTGTGCCCGTGCATCCCGCCGCCTCCGAAGCCGCTGGCCTCGCCGGCCGCGTAGAGGCCGGGCAGAGTTGCCGTGCGGTCGCCGGTTCCCTCGCCTCCGTCTCCGCCTGCGGTGCGCTGCACCCGGCCGCCCAGGTCCGTCTCCAGGCCGCCCAGCGTCTTGCGCAGCAGCACGTGCAGGCGCACCGCGATCAGCGGGCCGGCCTGCGGATCGAGCAGCCGGTGCGGGGAGGCGGTGCGGATCAGGCGGTCCCCGAGATATCTCCGGGCTCCGCGCAGCGCGGTGATCTGGGTGTCCTTCGAGTACGGGTTCCGCAGCTCCGCATCCCGGGCGCGGATCGTGCGCTCGAGTGCGGCGGCATCGATCAGGCCTTCACCGGCCAGGGCGTTCATCTGGGCGACCAGCGAGGGGACGTCGCCGGCCTGCAGGAAGTCCTCGCCGTGATCGAGGAAGGCCTGCACCGGGCCGGGGGCGCCGGGCTTGACGCGCGACAGCACCTGGCGCAGGTCCTTGCCGGTGAGATCCGGATTCTGCTCGCTGCCGGAGAGCGCGAGCTCCTTCTCGATGATCTTCCGGGTGAGCACGAACCACGAGTGATCGTGCCCGGTGGTGCGCAGGTGGCGCAGGGTCGAGGTGGTGTCGAAGCCGGGATAGGCAGGGGCGGGCAGGCGTCGGCCGCGGGCGTCGATCCAGAGCGAGGAGGGTCCGGGCAGGATACGGATGCCGTGCCCTCTCCACACCGGATCCCAGTTGCGGATCCCCTCGGTGTAGTGCCACATCCGCTCGCGGTGGATCCAGCGCGCCCCGGCCCGCTCCGCCGCCAGCATCCCGACGCCGTCCACGCTCGCCGGGACCCCGTGCACGAACCGCTCGGGCATGGTGCCCAGCTCCGCGGGCCACAGGCTCCGCACCAGCTCCTCGTTGCCGCCGATGCCGCCGGTGGCGACCAGCACCGCTGCCGCACGGTGGGTGAACTCGCCGGTCACCTCCCGGGTCGAGCCGACACCTCGCGCGGTGTCGTCGGCCGCCAGCACGTCGCCGCGCACCCCGGTGACGCGGCCGTCCTCGACCAGCAGCTCGCGGACGGCGCGGCGGGTGCGCAGGGTGATGCGGCCCGCCTCCCGGTGCGCTGCGAGCTTGTCGGCGAAGGGAGTGAGGATCCCGGGCCCCGTCCCCCAGGTGATGTGGAAGCGAGGCACGGAGTTGCCGTGGCCCTCGGCGCGGCCGTCGCCGCGCTCGGCCCAGCCCACCACCGGGAAGCTGCGGTGACCGAGCCGGTGCAGCCAGTCCCGCTTCTCCCCCGCTGCGAACTGCAGGTACGCCTCGGCCCAGAGGCGCGGCCAGTGGTCCTGCGGGGTATCGAACGCGGCGGAGCCCAGCCAGTCCTGCCGAGCGAGGTCGAGGCTGTCTCGGATCCCCAGCCGACGCTGCTCCGGGGAGTCGATGAAGAACAGGCCGCCGAAGCTCCACCAGGCCTGTCCACCCAGGTCCTGCTCCCCCTCGCGCTCCAGCAGCAGCACGCGCCGGCCGCCGTCGGCGATCTCGGTGGCGGCCACCAGGCCGGCCAGACCCGCTCCGACGACGATCACGTCGGCCGTGCTCCCGGCGCTCATGTCAGTCGACCTCGATGCGGCGCACGCGCTGGAGGTGGTCGGTGCTGTTGCGGCCGCGCATCCGGCGGCTCTGCTGGCGGTTGTTCTCGCCGACCTTGCGGTCTCCGGCGTCGAGATTGCCGACGGACACCTTCGTCTCCCGTTCGAAGTGGTGACGCTTGTCGGTGTTGCGGTAGTAGCGGTAGATACCGCCGTACACCGCGGCGAACACGGCAGGACCGGCGAGGAAGGGGATGAACATGCCGCCCCCGTCCCCGGAACCGGAGCCGGCCAGCAGCGTCATGGTCGCCGGATCGGCGGAGAGCTCAGCGAGCAGCGGCAACATGGCTTCCCTCCTGGAGGTGCGGATGGGCGATGGCGGGGCGAGCAGCGAACATGGTCCCTCTCCTCAGAACAGGAACTGGCTGAAGCCGACGATCGCGCCGACCACGGCCGCGACGGTGCCGGCGGCGCAGGCCACGGCGAAGATCTTCGGGTGGGAGACCGGGACCGATCCCATCGTGGTGCCGGTGCGGCCGTTGACCGCGATGTAGTGGGTCAGCGAGTCCCCTGCGGCGGAGTCGGCGTAGCTGTACAGCCACACCGGCACGTACACCGCGACCCAGCGGGTGCCGCGCACGGCGACCCCCTCCCGCTCCCAGCGCACACCGCGGTCGTAGCGGTTGATGGTGGGCAGCGCCTTGGCCCGGGCGATCGCCAGGAACCGTTCCTCCACATCGTCGTCCACGTCCTGCACGTTGAGGTCGCGGCGCTCGGAGGTGAAGTTCTTGAGGTAGTTCGAGTTGTAGGCGACGGCGTTCTCGGTGTCGTACGGCTGCACGGCATTGAGGATGTTGTTCGTGGCCTGCTCGTTGTCCTTGGCGTTGAAGCGATCGGCGGATTCGATCGTCAGATCGTCCACCAGCAGGTCGAAGGCCCGCTGGACGCCGTAGACATCGGCGTCGTAGTACGTCTCGGTGCGCTTGTTGTCGCCGCTGCCGCGAGTCACGGTGTACTGACGGGTGGTGACCTCGCCGGTGCCCTGCAGCACCGTGTGCAGATTGCCGTCCACCACCAGGTACGGGATGTACACGCCCATCACGTTGTCCGGGACGTACTCCTCCTTGAAGCGGCTGTGGGCGAAGGCCCGGCGCTTCGCGGTGAAGGCATCGATGCGCTCGATCGCCTCCTCGCGGGTGAGCTGGAAGGGGAGCACCGCGTCGGGGATCGCCCCGTTGGGGATCTGGGAGTTGATCGACAGGGTCTGACGGCACCAGTGGCAACGGGCCTGGAGATCCTGGTCGACGTTGATGACCACCTCGGCGCCGCAGCCCTGGCACTTCAGGGTCACGGTGGTGAGGTCCTCGCGGACGTCCGCGGTGCCGGAGGCCATGGTGTGGCCGCTCAGCTCCGCGATCGAGGAGCCCAGTCCGAAGGCCTGTTCCGCGTTCTCCTCGTTCCAGGTGTGGCGGCAGTAGGCGCAGACCAGTGACTTCGAGCTGAGCGAGTACTGGATCTCCGAGCTGCCGCACTTGGGGCACTTGTTCAGCCCGTCGTCCTTGCCCGAGCTGGTGTCGACGATCCGGTTCGCGGCGTCCCGACGGGCGGCCTCGGCGGCCTCCGCGACGGCGTCGTCCCCGCGCATCTGCTGCTCACCGGGCTGATGCGCCCCGGATTCCTGACCCGCCGACGGCTGCTGCACGGGCCCCTGCCCGCCCGACACGGGCGGGACCGGCCCGCCGGGCCGGGAGGGCCCGGCGGGCTGGTCGGGTCGGGCCCCGTCCGGGCCCTGTGGAGGAACGCTCATCGCAATGCTCGGTGCCGGCTCAGAGACCGAGCGCGGCCTTCTTCGCCGCCTCGTAGTCCGCTTCGGTGATCAGGCCCTGGTCGAGCATCTCCTTGTATTGGCCGAGCTTGGCGACCGGATCCTCCTCAGCCGGCGCCGCCTGCTGCTGCGCGGGCGCCTGCTGCTGGGGTGCCTGCTGCTGCGGAGCGCCCTGCTGGGGCTGGACCGGGTTGACCATGCCACCGGCCGCTCCCATGCCCGCGCCGAACATGGCCAGGCCCGCACCGCCGCCGGTCTCACCGGCGGACTGCACGCCGCGGGCGGCGGCCTGGTTCATGAAGGACTGCGAGCGGGCGCCGGAGAGGGCGTCGGCCTTCTGCACGTCCTTCAGCAGCTCGCGGGTGTTCTGGTCGTACTCGATGGAGACGATCGCGGTCTTCACGATCGCGAGGCCACGATCGCTGGACCAGCGGTAGCCCTCCTCGACGGCCGCGGACAGCGACTGGGCGAAGCCCACCGAGTCGCCCTGGATCTTGGAGATCCGGTTGCCCTTGTCGGGATCGTTCGTGTAGCGGGAGAAGGCCTGCGCGAGGGAGCCGACGACCTCGCGGAACAGCTGCGCTCCGGCAGCGTTGTCGACGTCGCCGAAGTCGAACACCGGGGCTTTCGCGGAGATGAAGGTGGCCGGCACGAAGTTGTGCACGAACAGCAGCGGGTCGATGATCCGCATCGTGTAGGAGCCGCGGCACACCGCACCCACCTGGGTGTTGAGGTAGGCATCGTCCCAGTAGATCTCCGACTGGGTGCCGAAGCGGTTGTTCGGGAGCTCCTTGAGGCTCACGTAGAACGCGAGCTGCTGCGAGGAGGGGCGGCCGCCGAACTTGAAGCGCTCCCAGGAGGTGCCGACGGTGGAGGCCAGCAGCTCGTCACCGGCGAAGACGGAGCGGGCGTCCGGGGACTGGTCGTTGAACTCGTAGCCGCCGGCCTCGGTGACCAGGCCGGTCGCCCGGCCGTCGACCACGGTGATCAGGCCGTAGCCCTGGGGCACCAGGATCTTGGACCCGTTGGAGATGATGTTCTCGGAGCCGCGGGTGTTCGAGCCGCGGCCGGCGTTGGTGCCCTGGGGCACCGCCGGGAACAGGGCCGCCGTCTGCGGCAGCCCGCTCGGGACGGTGAGGAAGTCCTTCCACTGATCGGCGAGCGTCCCGCCGACAGCGCCCTTGAATGCCTGGATGAATCCCATGT
>JAKDUN010000425.1 GCA_030457675.1 Brachybacterium sp.
ATCAGCGCAACCGTGACGCCCAGGGCGGCGAGGGCGAGGAAGATTCCGGTGAGTCTGACGACGATCAGGTCGAGCCGTGGTGAGGCCGAGGGTTCGTCGACATGGCGAGCCGCCGAGGAGCAGCGAGCGGACGAGGCACGAGGGGGCCCGGTGACGACGAACGACGGTGACGAGCGCGCGTACCTCGACCACGCCGCGACCACGGTGCTGCGCCCGGCGGCACGGGACGCCTTCCTCGAAGCCTCCGCCGTACGGGGAAACCCCTCCTCCGTGCACACCTCGGGCCGCCGCGCACGTGCGGTGCTCGATGAGTCCCTGGCGCGGATCGCCGCGCTCCTGGACGTGCCGCGCAGCTGGGTCATCATGACCTCCGGCGGCACGGAGGCGGACAACCTGGCGCTGCGCGCCGTCCCCCAGGGGCTGCGCGAGAAGGACCCCTCCCGCACCGCGGTCGCGGTGGCCGCGACCGATCACCCCGCCGTGCTCGCCACCGCCCGCTCCCTGACCGGGAGCGCCGCCGCCGGGGCCGCCGGTTTCGAGGTGCGCGAGCTGGAGGTGGACCGCGTCGGCGCCCTGCGCCCACAGGGGATCGCCGACGCTCTGGCAGATGGGACGGTGGCTCTGGCCAGCGCCGCCCTGGTGAACAACGAGACCGGGGCTGTGCAGGACATCGCCGCGCTGGCGGCTCGGGCTCGGGAGCACGGCACCCTGGTGCACACCGATGCCGTCCAGGGCGTGGGCCACGTGTCGCTGCCGAGCTGGGAGGACGTGGACCTGATGTCGCTGTCCGGGCACAAGCTCGGCGCCCCCGTCGGGGTGGGGACGCTGGTGGCCCGGCCCGAGGTGCCTTTCGCGGCCGTCAGCACCGGCGGCGGGCAGCAGCGCGGGGTGCGCTCGGGGACGCTGGATGCCGCCCACGCCGCCGCCTTCGCTGCCGCGCTCGAGGAGGCCCTCGCCGAACGCGGGGCGCAGTCCGCCAGGCTGCATGCCCTCGCCTCCCGGCTCCGCGCCGGTATCGCCACGATCGACCCGGAGGCCCGCTTCACCCTCCCGTCGGACGCCCCGCAGTCCGGGCACATCGTGCACGTGGTCTTCCCCGGTGCGGACGCGGACTCCCTGCTCTTCCTGCTCGACGAGCGCGGGGTCGACTCCTCGGCCGGCTCCGCCTGCTCGGCCGGGGTGACCCAGGCCAGTCCCGTGCTCGCCGCGATGGGTGTGAACGAGGAGCAGGCACGAGGAACGCTGCGCCTGTCGCTCGGCTGGACCAGCACCGAGCGTGATGTGGACCTGCTGCTCGCGGCGCTGCCCGAAGCGCTGCGTCGGGCCCGCGCGGTCGGCGCCCTGATGAACGGCTGAAGGACCCTCGCGGACAGGGGCACATCTCACGTCCCCAGGACCTGCCGGGGGCCGGGCATCTCCGTACACTCGATGCGCAGGAACCAGGAACCAGGACGATCCGCGAGGAAGGCGGCGAGGCATGAAGGTGCTGGCAGCGATGAGCGGCGGGGTGGACTCCGCCGTTGCCGCGGCGCGCGCCGCCGAAGCCGGCCACGAGGTGGTCGGGGTGCACATGGCGCTGTCGAAGAACCGCGACCAGACCCGCAGCGGGTCCCGCGGCTGCTGCACCGTCGAGGATGCCTCCGATGCCCGCCGCGCCGCCGAGAAGATCGGCATCCCGTACTACGTCTGGGACCTCTCGGACGACTTCCACGACCTGGTGGTCGAGGATTTCCTGTCCGAGTACGCCGCCGGCCGCACCCCGAACCCCTGCGTGCGCTGCAACGAGCGGATCAAGTTCGCCTCCCTGCTCGAACGCGCCACGGTGCTGGGCTTCGATGCCGTGTGCACCGGGCACTACGCCTCGATCCGCACCGACGGCCCCGACGGCGCCCCCTCGCTGCACCGCTCGCGGAACATGGCCAAGGACCAGTCCTATGTGCTCGCGGTGATGGGCCCGGATGCCGTCGGCCGCTCACTGTTCCCGCTGGGGGAGTACGAGACCAAGGACGAGGTGCGCGCCGAGGCGCGCACCCGCGGCCTCGGCGTCTCCACCAAGCCCGACAGCTACGACATCTGCTTCGTCGCCGACGGCGACACCCGCGGCTTCCTCGAGAGTCATCTCGGCGAGGCCCCCGGGGAGGTCCTCGACGACAGCGGGAACGTCCTGGGCAGTCACCGCGGCACCCACGGGTTCACCATCGGCCAGCGCAAGGGCCTGGGGATCCAGCAGCCCGCCCCGGACGGCGCTCCCCGCTACGTGGTCGACATCGATCCCTCCTCCCGCCAGGTGGTGATCGGCGCCGCCGAGCTGCTGTCCACCCGCGAGCTGCGCGCCACCGACGTGATCTCCTTCGAGCCGCTGCAGGTGGGCCAGCAGGTCCAC
>JAKDUN010000426.1 GCA_030457675.1 Brachybacterium sp.
CCGGCGAAGCCGTCCGGGCGGTGCCAGTCGTCCACGAACTGCACGGTGCGGTCGCCGGCGCGCAGCCCGTGCTCGTGCAGCGCGGCGAGGAAGCCGTCGCGGCGCAGGATGCCGGAGCTGTGCGGCTGCCGGCCCTGCGCGGAGTGGATCGCCCCGATGAAGGCCAGCCGTCGCCGGCCGGTCGCGAGCAGATGGGAGGTCGCGTCGAAGGAGGCGGCGCGGTTGTCGATCCGCACGTAGTCGCTGCCCTCGGGGAGCGTCTCGCGCAGGTGCTCGCCGATGAACACCGTCGGCTGGGTGGTGCGCTGCATGCGGGCGTACTGCTCCTCCTGGAGGAACAGCGGGTTGAAGATCACGCCGTCGCCGAAGACCCGCTGGAAGCCCTCGAGCACGGTGCGCTCGGCCTCCGGTCCGGCGGAGGTCGAGTGCAGCACGACCGTCTGGCCGCGGCGCTGGGCCTCGTCGATGAAGTGCTGGGAGAGGTCGGAGAAGTAGGTGAAGGCCAATGACGGGACGGCCAGGGTGACGATCCCGCTGGCGCCGGTGCGCAGCTGTCGGGCGGCGACCTGGGGGCGGTAGCCGACGTGCAGGATCGCCTCGCGCACCTTCTCGCGCGTGGAGTCGCGGACGTGCGGATAGTCGTTGACCACATTGGAGACCGTCTTGATCGAGACACCTGCGATCTCGGCGACATCGCGCAGGGACGGCGGGCGTCGCGGACCGGAGGAGGGGCGAGGTGGCATGGGGACGATTCTTGCATTGACCCGTGCTCGGGGCAGGATTCGTGACCGACCTCGCCCCGCCCGGTGCCGTCGACGCGGCTGAGGCTGCTGCGGGGGCTCCGAGTCCGGGCGCCCGGGCCGCCCGGATCCGGTACCGGCGGAGAAGAACGCGTTGACGCCGACGATCCCGTGTGGAAAGCTGTTTGCAACGTTGAAGAACTGGTTGTCGCACCACCGAGCGCTCCGATGCCCCCACCTCTGAGAAGGACTCTGACACCGATGTCATCCCAGGTCACCCTCACTCTGAACTCCGCCTTCCGCATCGCCCCGGTGCGCCGCCGCACCTTCGGCGCCTTCGTCGAGCACCTCGGCCGCTGCGTCTACACCGGCATCTTCGAGCCGGACCACCCGCGGGCCGACGAGGACGGCTTCCGCACCGACGTCCTGGCGCTGACCCGCGAGCTCGGGGTGAGCTCCGTGCGCTACCCGGGCGGCAACTTCGTCTCCGGCTACCGCTGGGAGGACGGCATCGGCCCGGTGGAGGAGCGGCCCGCGCGCCACGACCTCGCCTGGCACTCCACCGACCCCAACACGGTGGGCCTGGACGAGTTCATGACCTGGGCGCGGAAGGCCGAGGTGGAGCCGATGTATGCGATCAACCTCGGCACCCGCGGCGTCGAGGAGGCGCTGGACGTGCTCCAGTACGCCAACGCCCCGCAGGGCATCGCGCTCTCGGACCAGCGCGCCGCCAGCGGTCGCCCCGAGCCCCATGGGATCCGCATGTGGTGCCTGGGCAACGAGATGGACGGCCCCTGGCAGACCGGCCACAAGACCGCCGAGGAGTACGCGCGCCTGGCGACCGAGACCGCGCGCGCCATGCGCCAGGAGGACCCGGACCTCGAGCTCATCGCCTGCGGCTCCTCGAACTCCCAGATGCCCACCTTCGGGGCCTGGGAGAAGGCGGTGCTCACCGAGGCCTATGACCACGTGGATATGATCTCCGCCCACGTCTACTACGCGGAGAAGGACGGCGACCAGGCCTCCTTCCTCGCCTCGGCCGACGACATGGACCACTTCGTCGACGCCGTCGTCGCCACCGCCGATCACGTGCGCGCCACGCTCAAGCGCGACAAGCGCATCATGATCAGCTTCGACGAGTGGAACGTCTGGTACCAGCACCGTGCCGAATCCCGCCCGCCCAGCGGCGAGGACTGGCCCGTCGCGCCGGTGCTGCTGGAGGACACCTACAACGCCATGGATGCGGTGGTCTTCGGCAACCTGCTGATCTCTCTGCTGCGCCACAGCGACCGCGTCGCCTCCGCCTCGCTCGCCCAGCTGGTCAACGTGATCGCCCCGATCATGACCGAGCCCGGCGGCCGCGCCTGGAAGCAGACCACCTTCCACCCCTTCGCCCTGACCTCACGGCACGCCAGGGGCGAGGTGCTGCAGGTGAACATCGAGGCCCCGAGCTTCGAGAACCAGCGCTTCGGCACCAGCGCCTCGGCCGACGCCGTCGCCACCTGGGACGAGGACTCCGGTGACCTCACCGTGTTCGTGGTGAACCGCGATGCCTCCGCCGGCCTCGACCTCGGAGCGGACCTGAGCTCGGCCGGCTTCGGCGAGCTGCAGCTCGTGGAGGCCCTCACCCTGCACCACGAG
>JAKDUN010000068.1 GCA_030457675.1 Brachybacterium sp.
CGCATCGCCGTTCCCAACAAGGGCGCTCTCTCCGAGCCCGCCGCCGACCTGCTGCAGGAGGCCGGCTACCGGCGTCGCGGCACGGCGAAGGAGCTCGTCGTGGTCGACGAGGACAACGGCGTCGAGCTGTTCCATCTGCGCCCGCGGGACATCGCGGTCTACGTCGGCTCCGGCACCGTGGACGTCGGCATCACCGGCCAGGACATGCTGCTGGACTCCCGCACCCCGGCCGAGGAGATCCTGCCGCTGGGCTTCGCCGGCTCGACCTTCCGCTTCGCGGCGCCCACCGGCACCCGCAGCGATGTCTCCGAGCTGCAGGGCGCCCGTATCGCCACCAGCTACGAGAACCTCGTCGAGGACTACCTCACCCAGCGCGGCATCACCGCTGAGGTGGTCCACCTCGACGGCGCGGTCGAGTCCTCGATCCGCCTGGGCGTCGCGGACGTCATCGCGGACGTGGTCGAGACCGGCACCACGCTGCGCGCAGCAGGCCTCGAACCCTTCGGCGAAGCGATCACGACCAGCCAGGCCGTGCTGTTCTCCCGCCCCGGGATGGAGCTCGACGAGGACGCGGCGCACTCCCTGGACGTGCTCGCCCGGCGCATCCGCGGCGTGCTGGTGGCCCGCGAGTACGTGATGCTCGACTACGACATCCCCTCCGCCCTCCTCGAGCGCGCCGTGCAGATCACGCCCGGCCTGCAGTCGCCCACGGTCTCGCCGCTGCACGGCGAGGAGTGGTCCGCAGTGCGCGCGATGGTGGACAGCCGCTCCGCCCACCGCATGATGGACGAGCTCTACGACGCCGGCGCCCGCGCCATCCTGGTCACCGCCATCCAGGCCTGCCGCATCTGAGGTGGCCATGAGCACCCCTGGGCAGGACACCGCCGGCGGGGAGCAGCGGGCCACGATCGTGCTGCGCCCCCGGGCAGTGCGGGTGGCGGCCTACGTCAGTGCGGTCGTCGTGATGGCGGGCATGATCGCCGGGGCGGTGATGATCACCAGCTTCCAGTGGGGCGGCCGGATCGGCCTGCTCGTCGTGGGCGTGCTGGTGTTCCTCTTCTGCCACCTCGAGGCCTCTGTGAAGGTCACCGCCCGGCCCGAGGAGCTCGAGGTGCGCAACCTGATGCGCACCCGCACCCTGGAGTGGCCGGAGGTGCTGGGGATCAGCTTCCCGATGGGGGACCCGTGGGCCCATCTCGACCTGGCCGACGGCCGCACCCATCCGCTGAACGCGATCCAGCGCTATGACGGCGAACGGGCGATCGCGGCCGCGCACCAGCTGCAGGCGCTGATCCGCGAGCGCGGGGAGGCCCCGCCCGCCTGAGCCGTCACTCCCGCGGTGCGAGCTTCGCGGCGCAGCGCCCGGCCAGCGCCGCGTACAGGAAGGGGGAAGGGTCCTCGGCCAGGGTCCTGCCCATCGTGGTCATCCGCACCGGGATGTCCTCGAGCGCATCGCGCAGACCCTTCGCATCCACCTCGGTGAGGTGGTGCAGGATGCCGCGCTTCTTCGCCGGCTTGAGAATCGTAGATTTCACCTGTTTGCGCACAGACTCATGAAAACCGTTGTATCGCGAGTCGTGGCGGGGCATCACGGGCAGCTGCACCGGAGTGAGCAGGGCACGGCCGTAGACGGTCGAGGAGTGATGGGACAGTCCGCGATGACGATCGCGCTCGTCGGCCTCGGAGACCCGCAGGGTCGCCACCCCCTGGCCGCCGAGCACGGCGGCGGCGTGGAGCGCATCTGCCGCGTGCACGCCGGAGAAGCCCCAGTACGTGCCGGTGCCCAGATTGCCGGGACCCTGGATGACGATCGCGACATCGGCGCCGACCACATGCTTGGCCCCCAGCAGAGCGGAGTGCACCGAGACTGCCTCGAGCTCGCCGCCGAAGGACTGGCCCGCACTGATCACCGACGCCAGCAGGTCCGCCTTGCGCAGTCGGGCCACGCTGCGGGAGTAGGCCGCAGGCAGTGCCGCGGCGTCCGTGTGCACATAGGCGATGCGCAGGGAGCGGCGCTGGGCGCGGATCCCGGCGATGAGCGCGGGGAGCGAGGAGTGCAGGTCCGCGACGATCACCGGCATCCCGTCGAGGCGTTTGGCGGAGCGGAGCGTCTCGTAGTGCTCGCTCGCAGGGTCGTCGATGGCGTTGACCATGGTCTGCATCGGCGTGTAGCGGGCCTTGACCATGTGCCCGTCGATCGCGCCGGCCTGCGGCAGCACGTCGGGGCGCGCCACCACCATGGCATCGCCCCCGGTGCCCAGCTCGCGACGCACGGCATTGGTGTTCAGCAGCACCGTCTCGCCCGGTTGCGGGCTCCCGGTGAGCTCCGGGTAGGCGATCGCGGTGAGGATCTCCGCGCCTCCCTCGAGCTCGATCTCGAGCCGATCCACCCCGGGCCACGAGCCCAGAGCGGCTTTCACGGTTCCCCGTTCCCATCGCAGCATGCCCCCCAGCCTAGGCGGCACCGGCGTATGGTCCCGTCCTGCGCTCCCCGGGAGATACGCTGAGGCGGTGGCTTCGAAGAGTGTGGAGAGACTGCTCAACGTCATCATGACGATCGGTTCGCGCCGTCGGATCGACCGCGCGAAGCTGTTCAGGGTGATCCCCGACTATGCCGACGCGGTCTCCGACCAGGCCGCGGAGCGGATGTTCGAGCGCGACAAAGCGTCGATCATCGAGCTCGGCCTGCCCCTGGTGACCGAGCGCGACCTGTTCGACGAGAACACCGTCCACTACCGCATCGACGCCGCCCGCTCCGGCGCGGTGCTCGATCTCACCACCGAGGAGTACACGGTGCTGCTCGCGGCGAGCCGCGCCTGGGACACCGCTGCGGCCGGGGGAGCGGCGCGCCGGGTGCGCGCGAAGCTGCTCAGCCTCGGGCACGACGCGGACCCCGATCTCCTGCGGCGCACGCCGCGCGGCGCCGTCGAATCGCTGCCGGTGCTGACCCCGCTGCTCCAGGCCGTGGTCTCCGGGAACGGGGTCCGGTTCATGTACCGCGGCGCCCATGGCGCTCCGACCGAGCGCCGGGTGGAGCCCTGGGTGGTCGGTGTCCATGACGGCCACTGGTACCTCCACGGCTGGGACCGGGACCGGGAGGCGCCGCGCGTGTTCCGGGCTTCCCGCATCGAATCGTTCCCCGCCGAGGCGGGCACCGCCACCCGGGCGCGCCCCGAGCAGATCGAGCTCGGCGAGGTGCTGGAGAGGATGCTGGACAGCGACGATCGGGACTCGGCGCTGCTGCGAGCCGCCCCCTTCAAGGCCCTGTCGCTGCGCGACCGTGCCGGGGCCACCCTGGAGGCGGAGACCTTCCGTCTGCCGAGCCTGCCGCGACCGGCCGTGCGCCGCCTGCTGCTGTCCGACGTCCGCTGGCTGGAGCTGCTGGAGCCGGCCACCTGGCGCGAGGAGCTCGCCGAGGTGCTCACCGCGATCGCCGAGACGCACGAGCGGGAGGCGGACCTCGCGGCCCGCGACCGCGCCGCCGCCCGGCCCCCGGCCCGGATCCGCGTCACGCCGCAGAGCGGGGACCACCTCTCCCGGCTGATCTCCGTGGCCTCCTACGTCATGTCCCGCGAGGAGGTCCAGCTGGCGGAGCTCTCCGATGCACTGGGCATCTCCGAGAAGCAGCTGATCACCGATCTGCAGGTACTCTTCGTCTGCGGCGACATGGGCACCGGCTGGGAGGACCTCATCGAGGCGGAGTGGGAGCACGGCACGGTGCGGGTGCGCAACGCCGAGCCCCTGCGCCGTGCCCTGAGCCTCAGCGCCGTGGAGAGCACGGCGCTGCTCGCCGGGCTCGCGGCCCTCGAGCCCGCCGCCGGGCAGACTGCGCAGGTGGTCGAATCCGCCCGGGCGAAGCTGCTGGCCGTCGTGGAGGGCACGGCGGAGCCGTCGGAGGCACCCGAGGTCCCCACCCGCACCGATATCGCCGCGGCGACGACGGCCGACGAGAGGGCCGCCCGCACCGCGGACCGCGCCGAGCAGGTGCTCGCGGCGGTGCACGCGGCGCTGCGCGCCGAGCCCGGCTCCGAGGATGCCGAGCTGACGATCCGCTACTCCTCCGCGGACCGTGCGGGCACCAGCGTGCGACGGATCAGGCCCCTGCGCATCGAGACCGTCGGCGCGCGCTCGTATCTGCTCGCCCACTGCGAACTGGCCCAGGGGGAGCGTCGCTTCCGCCTGGACCGCATCGTGGAGCTGCTGCCCCGCCGGACCGCCATGAGCCGCCCGGAGCCCGGGGACGGTCCGGCGCTGTCCGGCCGCGTCGAGGGTGAGGTGTGGCTGCGGCTGGCCCCGGCCGGGCACTGGATCGCCGAATCCTTCGACGCCGTCGAGCTGCGGGACGCCCCAGGGGGCGAGGACCAGGCAGAGGCCGGGACCGGGTTCACCTATGCGCGCCTGGTCGAGCCGGTGCTGGCGCCCCTGGTGGACGCGGTGCTGGAATCCGCAGGGGCCGCCGAGGCGCTCACGCCGGACACGTTGAGAAACACGATCGTGACCGTGGCACGGGGCGGCGCTGTACGTCACATCCAGTAACTGCCGCTACCCTGGGACGACCCGCCGCGCGGTGGGCCGTGTCGCCACCGGGGCGGCCCGTTCGGCGCCCAGTCCGCTGTGGGATGATAGGTGCGCCCGCGCTGTGCCATGGCGCTTTTGAAAGGGACTTCCATGAACTTCTTCCGTAACCCCTGGGCGATCGTCCTGCTGATCGTGCTGGTGATCCTCCTGTTCGGGGCCAACAAGCTCCCCGGCCTCGCCCGCAACATGGGCAAGTCGATGCGCATCTTCAAGAGCGAGGTCGAGGAGCTCCGCGGCGACGAGAAGCCCGCCGAGGAGGACGAGGACACCGAGCGCGACCGCTCGGCCCGCTCCTCCCGTCCCCGTGAGGACCGTCGCGACCGCGATGACGACCGGGGTGCTCGTGATGATCGCGAGTACGATCCCCGAGACGACCGCGACCGTGACAGCGAGCCGATCCAGGCGCGCGACGACGACTCCTACCGTCGCGACTGAGCATCTGGGCGCGCACCGCGTCGTCGACAGCGGGCCCGGTCGAATGATCGACCGGGCCCGGAGTGCTGGGAGGAAGCAGATCCGTGGCGAGTGATACGCAGGGACGCGAGTCGGCCGAGGCCAGGCCCGCGAAGGCGTCGCGCAGGGACCCCGAGGGGCGCATGTCCCTCGGCGAGCACCTGGTCGAGCTGCGCAACAGGCTGTTGGTCAGTGCGATCACGGTGCTGCTGCTCTCGATCCTGGGCTGGTTCCTGTTCCCCTGGGTCTTCGAGGCCGTCAAGGCACCGATCGAGGCCGCCGGGGAGGACTCCGACCTCGAGGCGCTGATCAACTTCCAGGGCGTGGGCCAGGGCCTGAACGTCAAGCTGCAGATGGCCGCGTACATCGGACTGATCCTGTCCTCACCGATGCTCATCGCGCAGATCTGGCTGTTCGTGATGCCGGGCCTGCACAGGAACGAGCGCACGTACGCGGTCGGTTTCTTCGGCTCCGCGATCCCGCTGTTCTTCCTCGGCTGCGTGGCCGGCTACTGGGCCGTGAACCAGCTGGTGCCGGTGCTGATGAGCTTCACTCCCACCGAGGGATCGACCTCCCAGATCATCCCCTACGACCAATACCTGGCGCTGCTGATCAAGACCATGCTCGCCTTCGGCATCGCCTTCGTGATCCCGGTGGTGATGGTGCTGCTGAACTTCATGGGCCTGGTCAGCGGCAAGGCGATGCTCAAGGCCTGGCGCTGGATCATCTTCCTCAGCTTCGCCTTCACCGCAGTCATGGTCCCGACCCCCGAGCCCGTCACCCTGATCGTGATGTCCGCTGCGATCGCCAGCCTCTTCTTCGGCGCGATCGTCATCTCCCTCCTGCACGATCGCCGGACGGCGAAGAAGCTGGGGAACGAGGACCTCGCGGACGACGAGGCCAGCAGCATCGACGACGAGGTGGAGAAGGTCGAGGGTCCGTCTCAGCTGGACGACGAGGACGGGCGGTGAGCAGGCTCCGCGTGGGCCTGCTCGCGAACCCGACAGCGGCCCAGGGGACCGCGCATCGCATCGGACGGCAGGTGGCGCATCTCCTGCGCCTGGCCGGTATCTCGGTGGTCGATGTCTCGGGCCCGTCGGCCCACGTGGCCCGGGCACGGGCCGCGGAGGTGCGTGACTCGCTGACCGCCCTGGTGGTGGTGGGCGGGGACGGCACCGTCTCGCTCGGCGCGGAGATCGTCGCCGGCAGCCCGGTGCGCCTGGGCATCGTGCCGGCTGGCAGCGGCAACGACTTCGCCCGGTCTCTGGGGCTGGCGGTCAACGACCCGGAGAGCTCCACGCGCGCTCTGCTGCATGCGCTGTCCCGCCCGGTCGTGACCGTCGACGCGATCGAGATCACCGCCGAGCACGGCCCCGGGTCAGGTCATCGCTCCCTCGCCCTCGGCAATGTGAACCTCGGCTTCGACGCCCTGGTCAATGCCCGGGCGAACGGGGCCCGGACCGGGCACGCCATGCGCTATACGACGGCGCTGCTGCGAGAACTGCGAGCCTTCACGCCCTTGCCGTTCTGGATGGAGCTCGACGGCGGCGAGCGGATCGAGCTCGACGCGACGGTGCTGACCCTGTGTAACTCCGGCATGTTCGGCAGAGGGATGCGCATGGTGCCGGATGCCCGCATCGACGACGGGCGGCTCGAGCTCGCCACGGTCGCCGGAATCGGCCGGACGCAGCTGCTGCGCCTGTTCCCCCGGGTCTTCGCGGGCACGCACACCTCGCTGCCCGTCGTCGACATCCGTCCCGTGGAGCAGGTCACCGTCGGCCTCCGCCACGGCCCGGCGCTGCGCGCCTACGCTGATGGGGAGCCCCGCACACTGCTGCCGCTGACCGCCCGGGTGCTGCCCGGCGCGGTGCGTCTGCTCGCGGAGCCCTCGCCCGACACCACCGTCGATCTCAAGGACGCGCAGTGACCTCACCCGCGGAGCGCTATGCCCGATGGAGGACGCAGACGCAGCACGAACAGTCCTCGTCCGAGCTGACCGCCTTCACCGGCCGTTACCCCTTCACTCTGGACGACTTCCAGCTCGCCGCCGCTCGCGTCCTCGAGGACGGCAGCTCGGTGCTGGTCGCCGCGCCCACCGGCGCCGGCAAGACCGTGGTCGGTGAGTTCGCCGTGCATCTGGCCCTGGCCCGCGGGCACAAGGTCTTCTACACCGCCCCGATCAAGGCTCTGTCGAACCAGAAGTTCGGTGAGCTGGTGGACTGGCTGGGCCCGGACCGGGTGGGCCTGCTGACCGGTGACACCTCGATCCGGCCCGATGCCGAGGTGGTGGTGATGACCACCGAGGTGCTGCGCAACATGCTGTACGCCGACTCCGACCTGCTGATCGGGCTGGGGTTCGTGGTGATGGACGAGGTGCACTACCTCGCCGATCGGATGCGCGGACCGGTGTGGGAGGAGGTCATCATCCACCTGCACGACTCGGTGCGGCTGGTCGCGCTCTCCGCGACCGTCTCCAATGCGGAGGAGTTCGGCGCCTGGCTGCAGGAGGTGCGCGGCAGCACCGAGATCATCGTCTCCGAGACCCGGCCGGTGCCGCTGTGGCAGCACGTGGTGGTCGGTGACGAGCTGCTGGACCTGTTCGTCGACGCCGACGGCGAGGCCGTGGTCTCCCACGGGCCCGGCGCGCGAGAGGACCGCCAGGTCAATCCCGAGATCGAACGCATCACCTCCTTCTCGCTCCCGGTCGACGAGCGCTCCGGCGGTCCCCGCGGCAAGGGATACCGCGGTCGCAAGGGCACCGGCGGACGGCATCGCCCCCGCAGCTCCGGCCAGCATCGCCCCCCGCACCGGCGCAAGGGCCGCGGCCCCGATGAGGGCGGCGGCTACGGCGGGGTCGGACCCCTGCGACCGCCACGGCGGCCGGAGGTCGTGGAGCTGCTGGACGACGCCGCTCTGCTGCCCGCCATCATGTTCATCTTCTCCCGCGCCGGCTGCGACGGGGCGGTGCAGCAGTGCGCGCGGGCCCGGCTGCGCCTGACCGACGACGACGAGCGCCGCGAGATCCGCGCGGTGCTGGACGAGCAGCTCGCCGGGATCGGTGTGGAGGACGAGGAGGTGCTCTCGCTGGACACCTTCCGGCGGGCGGCGCTGGACGGCTTCGCCGCCCACCACGCTGGGATGCTCCCGCTGCTGAAGTCCGTGGTCGAGGCTCTCTTCGCCCGGGGCCTGATCAAGGTGGTCTTCGCCACCGAGACACTGGCGCTGGGCATCAACATGCCCGCCCGCTCGGTGGTGCTCGAGAAGCTCGTGAAGTTCAACGGCGTCGACCATGCGGACCTCACCCCGGGCGAGTTCACCCAGCTCACCGGCCGAGCGGGCCGCCGCGGCATCGACACCGAGGGACATGCGGTGGTGCTCGCCGGTGCGCGCTTCGACGCCCCGGCCGTGGCCTCCCTCGCCTCCAAGCGCACCTACCCGCTGCGCTCCGCCTTCCGGCCCACTCCGAACATGGCCGTGAACCTGCTGGACCGCTTCGACCTCTCCCGCGCCCGGGAGACCCTCGAGACCAGTTTCGCCCAGTTCCAGGCCGACCGCTCCGTGGTGGGCCTCGCCCGGCGAGCCCGTGAGCTCGAGGACACGGCCGCGGATTACCGCGAGGCCGTCACCTGCGAGCGCGGTGACCTGGTGGAGTACGCACGGATCCAGGAGGCGATCACCGAGCGGGAGAAGACCCTCTCGCGGGCCCGGGCCGACCGGGACCGCGACCGCACCCGCAGCGTTCTCGGCGACCTCCGCCGCGGCGAGGTGATCGCCCTGCCCGGCGGGAAGCGCCGCGGCTATGCAGTGGTGCTGGACGTGGACCGGGCGGTGCTGGGCGGCCCGCAGGTGGATCTGCTGGACACCGAGGGGCGCCGGCGCAGCCTCCGCCCCGGGGACGTGCCCTCCCCGCCCGCCGTCATCGACACGCTGCGTCTGCCGCGCCAGGACTCCCTGGGCAGCGGCAAGGTGCGCAAGGACACCGCTGCCGCCCTGCGCCGGCGTCTGGCGGGGCAGGATGACGATGCGCGTGCCGAAGTGCGCCGACGCGCCGGGCGCAGCCCGTCGACCGCCGCCACCGACGAGCAGCTGCTCGCCCTGCGCGAGGAGCTCGCCGCCCATCCCTGCGCCGACTGCCCCGATCTCGAGTCCCACCTGCGCTGGGTGGGCCGCTGGCGGAAGTCTCGCGGCGAACTCGAGGGCGTCCAGCGGCGGATCCGCGGGCGCACCAGCTCTCTCGCCCGGCAGTTCGACCACCTCACCGACCTGCTGATCGAGCTCGGCTATCTGGAGCCCCAGGGCCGCGAGGGTGAGGAGCTGCGCCCCACCACCAGCGGGCTGCGGCTGCGCCGGCTGTTCAGCGACCGTGACCTGCTCGTCGCGCAGTGCCTCGAGCACGGCGCCTGGGCGGGCCTGGACCCCGCTGGTCTGGCGGCCATGGTCTCTGCCGCGGTCCACGAGACCCGCCGCGATGACCGGGCACCCGAAGTGATCCCTGATCCCGCGGTCGATGCCGCGCTGGCGGCCTCCACCCGGCTCGCCGCCGCACTGCAGTCCGCAGAGACCCGTCACCGCATCACGCCCACCACCGTCCCGGATCCCGCGATCGCCGGGATCGTGCACCGCTGGGCGCGGGGCGCGCACCTCGCCGCCGCACTCGAGGGCAACGACCTGCCGCCCGGCGACTTCGTGCGCCACTGCCGCCAAGTCATCGACCTGCTCGATCAGCTCACCGCGGACGAGGAGCTCGGCGCGGTGGCCCGGCAGTCCATCCGTGCCGTGCGGCGGGGGCTGGTGGCACAGGAGATCGATCGATGAGCTTTCTCCCAGGAGAACGCGAGAGGCTGGGGACCGTGAGCCAGAACGACACCTTCGAGAACACCGCCGCGGGCCAGGTCGCGCCCCCGACCCTCTACACGGGCATCGTGCTGTACAGCGCCAAGGACCCTGAGGCGTCCGCGATGCTGGTCGCCGACGGGCTGATCGCCTGGACCGGTCCGGAGGACACCGGCCGCCTGCTCCACGGGGACGCCCTGACCGTCGACGCCACCGGCTGCCTGGTCACGCCCGGCTTCGTCGATGCGGCCGCCACCGCCGATGACGGCGCCCCGGATCCTGCCGACGAGACCGGAGCCGCCGCCCGCGGCATCGTCCTGCGCCTGCCCGGTCCCACCGAGGTGCGCGACGGCGTGCGGGTCATCGCCCCGGTCACCGAGACCGCGGACTACCTGGACCTGCTCGCCGAGGGCACTCCGCTCGCCTTCGGTTCCGGGGGAGCGCCCGAGGCCGCTGATCCCTGGGACTGGGTGCGCGCAGCCGCCCGCACCAGTGCGGCGGAGCAGCGGATCAGCGACCGTGCCGCCTTCCTCGCCGCGACCCGCGGCGGTCAGCGGGTCGCTGGGAACCGTCACCCCGGCAGCCTGCAGACGGGCCTGCCCGCGACCTTCGTGCTCTGGGAGCCCTGGGACCTCACCGTGCAGTCCAAGGCCGAGCGCGTGGACAGCTGGTCCACCGATCCGCGCTCGCGCACGCCGTTGCTGCCGGACCTCGATCAGGGCACCCCGCGTGTGCTGCGCACCGTGGTGGAGGGCCGGATCCTCCATGACCTCCTCGAGGACGAATCGCGCGGGCAGGCCGAGGCGTGAGGGCGACCGCCGCGGCGGCCGGGGCGCGGCGGCGCACGGCCCGGCCCCGCGACGAGTTCGAGCCCACCCCGTGGCCGGTCGCCCTGCTGTGCGGAGCGGCGGGCGGCGGAGCGGCGCTGCTGGCCTTCCCGCCCTACGACCTCTGGATGCTGCTGCCCGTCGCCATCGCCCTGCTCGGCGCCGGTCTGCTGGTGCGCTCGATCTGGCTCGCCGCGGGGGTCTCCCTGCTGTGGGGGACGGCACTGTTCATCCCGCTCACCGAGTGGGCGAACACCTATGCCGGTTCCACGCCCTGGATCGCGCTGGGCATCTTCGAGGCGCTGTACATCGTGGTCTTCGGCCTCCTGGCACGCACCGTGATGGTGCGCCGCGGACTGTGTCTGACCAGCGCGGTCGTGGTCTCTGCGCTCTGGGTGGCGATGGAGACCCTGCGCAGCAGCGTCCCCTGGGGAGGTCTGCCGTGGGGTGCGAGCGCCTTCGCGCTCGCAGACTCCCCGCTGCTGCACCTCGCACCCTGGATCGGCATCGCCGGCCTCGCCTTCGTCGTCGCCCTGCTCGGCCAGCTGCTGCTGTTCGGGTCCCTGGCGGTGCTGGGACGTCGCCGCCGCGGCTTCACGGGCTTGTCGGGGGTGTGGCCGTTCGCGATCGCGGTCGCGGCCGTGCTGGCCACCGTCGTGGTCCCGCACCCGATGAACCGGGCACCGGTGGACCGGCCCACCATGACGGTGGCCGCGATCCAGGGCTCGATGAGTGGGATCGACCCGGTCTCCTACACGATGCCCGACGACGTCTTCGCCAACCACCTCGCCGTGACCCGCGACGTGGTCGAGCGGACCGCCCAGAACGGCACCCAGCTGGACCTGATCGTCTGGCCCGAGGACTCCACCGGAGGGGATCCGAGGCAGAATCCGCAGCTGGCCCGGCAGCTCACCGGCGCCGCCGAGGAGGCCGGGGCGCCGATCCTGGTCGGTACGCAGGTGCAGGTGGGCGAGACGGAGCGGCTGAACCAGTCGGTGCTGCTGACCCCCGAGCACACCACCCCGTACGCCTATTCCAAGCGTCACCCGGTGCCCTTCGGCGAGTACATCCCGATGCGCGGCCTGTTCAGCCAGCTCTCTGACAAGGTCGACCTGGTCACCCTCGACATGCTCCCCGGCGAAGAGGTCGGGGTGATGGACCTCGGCGCCCTGGATCAGGGCCAGGGCCGGGTCGGGATCCTCATCTGCTTCGAGATCGCCTATGACTCTCTGGTCCACGACGTGGTCGACGAGGGAGCCGAAGTGATCGTGGTGCAGTCCAACAACGCCCTGTTCGGCCACTCCGACGAAGCCATCCAACAGCTCGCCCAGGCCAAGGTCATGGCGGTGATGTCGGGCCGCAGCGTCGTCCACATCTCCACCGTCGGCCATTCGGCGATCTTCAGCCCCACCGGCCGACGGATCGACTTCGTCGACCACTGGGAGCAGGGCGCACTGCTGGCCGACGTCCCGCTGCGCACCGGCATCACGCCCGCCGTCGCCGCCGGGCCCTGGATCGCGATCGGCCTCAGCGCCGTCGGCGCCGTGGGACTGCTCGGCGCGCTGGGCAGCGACCACCGGGCCCTCACCCGCACCACCACCCGCCGCAGCCGCCGAGGAGACTGACGTGCATCCGTCCAACGCCGCCCTGCCGCCCACGCTCGTGGTGATCCCCACCTACGACGAGCGCGAGGCGCTGCCCGGGACACTCAGGCGCCTGCGCGCAGCGGTGCCGGAGGCCGACGTGCTGGTGGTCGATGACTCCTCGCCCGACGGGACGGGGGAGTGGGCGGACGCCGTCGCGGCGCAGGATCCGGCGGTCCACGTGCTCCACCGGGCCGGGAAGCAGGGACTGGGGCCGGCCTATCTCGCGGGTTTCGCCTGGGGCCTCGAACGCGGCTACCAGCAGCTGGCCGAGATGGACGCCGACTCCTCCCATCGCCCCGAGCAGCTGCCGCGTCTGCTCGAGGCGGTGCGGCGCGGCGCCGACCTCGCGATCGGTTCGCGCTGGGTGCCGCGGGGCGCGGTGCACAACTGGCCGCTGCATCGCCTGCTGCTCTCCCGCGGCGCGAACCTGTACGTGGGCGCGCTGCTGGGGCTCGGTGTCTCTGATGCGACGGCCGGCTACCGGGTCTTCCGTGCCGAGCTGCTCGAGCGGCTGATCGGCGCGGACATCGCGTCCCAGGGCTACTGCTTCCAGATCGATATGACCCGCCGGGCCCGGGACCTGGGCGCCGTGATCGCCGAGGTCCCGATCGATTTCGATGAACGCACGGCGGGCGCGAGCAAGATGTCCGGACACATCGTGCGGGAGGCACTGGTGAAGGTGACGTCCTGGGGATTGACACGTCGCACCCAGGGCATTCGCAAGGCCCTGCGTTAGTCTGAGCGGAACGGACGCCTCAGGAAGGGAGCCCCCGTGGCCGCCCAGCAGCCCCCCAC
>JAKDUN010000427.1 GCA_030457675.1 Brachybacterium sp.
GTTCTGGGTCGGCACCTGCTGCGCGCTGTCAGGATTCTGCACCTCGGTCTCCGCTGTCGCCGGGGCAGACCTCATCGCGCGCCTCTGCCCGCCCGAGCGGATCGGCGCAGTCGCCGGCGCTCAACGAACGGTGACGATGGGCATCATGCCCGTGAGCGCCCTGCTCTTCGGACTGCTCGGGGCCCTGCTCGGCACCACGATCGCGGCCGTGGCATGGTTCGCGCTCGCCATCGCCGCGGCAGCGCCATGCCTCCGGCTGCAGAATCTGTGATGTCATCCGGCGCACCCGGCCATGTCAGCCACCTGCACCGAGCCAGATACCGAAGCCGAAGCCGAGTCGAGCCGAGCCTGCTCGGTGGTGCCCACCCGGCCCCGGCGCCGGCGCATTGTGCGCTGAGGATCTATGCGGAGCGAGAACATAGGTCCTCAGCGCACAATCGGCGGCCGGGAGCGCCGGCGGCCGGGAGCGCCGGGGGCCGGGCGCCGCCAGCGCGCGCCGGGAGCGCCGGGCGCCGTCAGCGGGGTCTCACTCCCACTCGATGGTGCCGGGGGGCTTGGAAGTGATGTCGAGGGTGACGCGGTTGATCTCGCTGACCTCGTTGGTGATGCGGGTGGAGATCCTCGAGAGCACCTCGTAGGGCACCTTTGCCCAGTCGGCGGTCATCGCGTCGTCGCTGGTGACGGGGCGCAGCACGATGGGGTGGCCATAGGTGCGGCCATCGCCCTGGACGCCCACGGAGCGCACATCGGCCAGCAGCACCACGGGGCACTGCCAGATGGTGCGGTCCAGACCGGCGGCGGTGAGCTCCGTGCGGGCGATCGCGTCGGCGGCGCGAAGGATGTCCAGACGCTCCTTGGTGACATCACCGATGATGCGGATGCCCAGGCCCGGCCCGGGGAAGGGCTGGCGCCAGACGATCTCGTCGGGCAGGCCCAGCTCGGAACCCACGGCGCGCACCTCGTCCTTGAACAGGGCGCGCAGCGGCTCGACCAGCTCGAAGGAGAGATCCTCAGGCAGGCCACCCACGTTGTGGTGGCTCTTGATGTTGGCCGCGCCGTCTCCGCCGCCGGACTCGACGACGTCCGGGTAGAGCGTGCCCTGGACCAGGAACGCCGTCGCCTCGGCATGGTCGCCCTCGACGACGCCCTGCTCGCGCAGGATGTCCGCCTGGGCCTGCTCGAAGGTGCGGATGAACTCGCGGCCGATGATCTTGCGCTTGGTCTCGGGATCGCTGACCCCGGCGAGCGCGTCGAGGAACTGCTGCTCGGCGTCGACCATGACCAGCTTCGCGCCGCCGGTGGAGGCACCGAAAGCCTGCTCGATCTGCTCGGACTCGTCCTGACGCATGAGGCCGTGGTTCACGTACACGCAGGTGAGGCGGTCACCGATCGCGCGCTGCACGAGCGCGGCGGCCACGGCGGAGTCCACGCCGCCGGAGAGGCCGCAGATCGCGGTGCCGTCGCCCACCTGGGCGCGGATCCGCTCGAGCTGCTCCTCGATGACACCACCGGTGGTCCAGCTCGGCTCGATGCCGGCGCCGTCGCGGAGGAAGTTCTCCAGCACCTCCTGGCCGCGGTCGGAGTGGCCGACCTCGGGGTGCCACTGCACACCGTAGAGACGCTTCGCGGTGTTCTCGAAGGCGGCGACGGGGCTGCCGGAGGAGGTGGCGAGGACCTCGAAGCCTGCGGGGGCGGCGGTCACGGAGTCGCCGTGGCTCATCCACACGTTCTGGTCGAGATCCTGGCTGCTCAGCAGCTGCGAGGAGCCGTCGATGCTCTCCAGGCGGGTCGCGCCGTACTCGCGCACTCCCGTCGGGGCGACGGTGCCGTCCAGCGCGGCGGCCATCGACTGGAAGCCGTAGCAGAGCCCGAGCACGGGCACACCGGCCTCGAGCAGGGCAGGGTCCAGTCGCGGTGCGCCCTCGGCGTAGACGGAGCTGGGGCCGCCGGAGAGGATGATCGCTCTCGGCTGCTTGGCGAGGATCTGCTCGGCCGGCAGCGAATGCGGGACGACCTCGGAGTAGACCCGGGCCTCACGGACCCGGCGGGCGATGAGCTGTGCGTACTGGGCGCCGAAGTCGACGACGAGGACAGGGCGCTGGTCGGTGTCATTCACCCGGCCGAGTCTACGTCGGAGCCCGCCCCGCAGGCGCGGGAGTCCGGCCGGAACGGGCGCAATCCTCGTCACGCAGTCACGCTGTCGCGCTCAGCGGGCAACGAGCAACCAGCGGCGCGCTCGCGCGCCGAGCTCGTCCGCGCGGGTCGGGCCGCGCGGGTCAGTCCGCGCGCGGCTCGCTCGTCCGGTCCTGGTCCTGCAGGGTGGGCCGACGGGCGAGATCGGCCTCGACCGACTGATGGGTCCAG
>JAKDUN010000428.1 GCA_030457675.1 Brachybacterium sp.
GGAAGATCGTGTAGTCCACGCCGAGCGCGACCAGGAACAGGAAGGCCAGCAGCGGGACCGTCACATCCAGTGCGGGGATGTCCAGCAGCAGCCGGCCGGCCCACAGCCCCAGCCCGATCGCGGCGACCGAGCTGGCGACGTTCACGGTCAGCAGCACCAGCGGCGCGACGACCGCCCGCAGCAGCAGGATCAGCACGATCAGCACCACACCGAGGATCATCGGCGCCACCACCAGCAGGTCGCGGGTGGAATCGGCGCGCACGTCCAGGGCGCTCGCGGTGGTGCCGCCCACCAGGGCATCGGCCCCGGCCAGGGAGTGCAGCGAGGTGCGCAGCCCCTCGGCCTCCCCGATCGCCTCCGGAGACTCCGGCGGGGAGGTGCCCACGGCGGAGAGCACGGCCCAGCCGTCAGGCGTGGTGCCGGTGACCGAGGCGCGGTCGATGCCGGGCACCGACTCCGCCGTCGCGACGGCGGTCTCGGCGGCCGCTGCGCGCACCACGATCTGGTGCGGAGCGCTCTCCCCGGCGCCGTAGTGCTCGGCCATCGCGGCGAAGCCGGTGGAGGACTCGGTGGCGGAGGCGAACTGCTCGTCCTGCGCGAGCCCCACCCGGGTGCCGAGCAGACCGGTGGCCAGCACCGCCATCAGCAGCACCGAGCCCACGACCGCCACGACGGGGCGTCGGGTGACGGTGCCGGCGACAGCCGCGAAGGGGCCGTGCTCGGCGTCGTCACGACGACGAGCCGTGGTCTCAGGGAGCTCAGGCTTCGGCACGAAGGGCCAGAACACGCGCCGTCCCACGACGGCCAGCAGCGCGGTCAGCGGGAACAGCACAGCGACCAGGGCGACGAGCAGCCCGGCCGCGGCGGCGATGCCGAGTCCGCGGGTGGCGGGCATGACGGCGGCCAGCAGCGTCATCAGCGCCAGCACCACGGTGACGTTCGAGGCGATGATCGCCGGTGCGGTACGGATCCAGGCGGTGGCCAGCGCGGCACGATGATCGGTGTGGGAGTGCAGCTCCTCGCGATAGCGGGAGATCAGCAGCAGGGCGTAGTTGGTGCCCGCGCCGAACACCAGCACGCTGATCACGCCCGCATCGAAGGCCAGGGAGAACTGCTCGCCGAGCATCGAGGTCAGCGCCCCGGCAGCGCCGTCGGCCAGCGCCACGATCGACAGCGGCACCAGCCAGAGGATCGGCGAGCGGTAGGTCAGCAGCAGCAGCACGGCCACCACGGCGATGGTCACCGCGAGCAGCGTGAAGTTCGCGCCGGCGAAGGCACCGCGGATGTCGGAGCCGACGGCGGGACCGCCGGTGACGGACACGGTGAGCTCCGCGGGGACGGAATCGTCGGCCGCAGTGCGCAGGTCCGTGATCATCGCATCGATCGCGTCCTTGTCCGCCTCGGAGTCGACCGTGGTCATGACCAGGTCCGCCTCGCCGTCCTCGGCGGGCATGGGGCCGCTCGCCTCGCGTCCCGAGACCTCGGCGAGGTCGCCGCGCAGCGTCTCGATCGCGGCGGTGTCGGCCTCGGTCAGAGCGCCGCCGTCCGCACGAGTGACCACGGCGAACACCGGCTGGTAGCGGCTGCCCTCCAGGGTGTCGGCGATCGCGGCGGCACGGGAGGACTCGGAGGTCTCCGGCAGCGCGTCCATACCGGCGGCGGGGCCGGCGCCGCGCAGTCCGCCGGCCATCGCGATCAGCAGCGCGACGAAGACGGCGAGCATCACCCAGGCGGAGCGGCGGCCGGTGAGGGTGGTGGCGATCCGCTCGCCGAGGCGGCCGACGGGCCCGGTGGGGCCGTCGGCGACGGCCGGGGCAGCGGCGGTCGGGCCGTCGGCGCGGGACCGGGCGTGGGAGGACGTGGAGGTGGGCACTGTGCTTCCTTCTGACGAAGACCGCTGGTGGCGGTCGGGGATCGGGGTTCGTTCTCGGTGATATCCACGCTATGGACGGCGCCGCGGAAGCGGATCAACCATTCGATGGATCCTGCTGTCGCTCTCACGGCCGCCGGTACGCTCGCCCCATGACTCAGCGTGAGCTCGCCGGCGCCCGGATCCTCGCCCAGGGCCTGGTCGGGGAGCCCCGTTTCGGCGGCCCCGCCGCGACGGCGAGGGCCTTCGGCGCCCACCAGGGACAGGACCTGCCCGGGGTGATGGCCTCCCTCGCCCTGCGCACCGGGGGAGATCTGGACGCGGTGCTGGCCGCCTTCGATCGCGGGGAGATCGTGCGCGGCTATCCCATGCGCGGCACCGTCTTCGCCGTGGCCGCCGATTCCCTGGCCTGGCTCACCGAGCTCTGCGCCGCCGGTCCGCTGCGGTCGGCGATCGCCCGCCGCGGCCAGCTCGAGCTGGAGG
>JAKDUN010000429.1 GCA_030457675.1 Brachybacterium sp.
TCGCCCGACGCGGCGTCTCGGACTCCGCCGAGGCAGGAGCGGGGGCGGAGATCGCCGCCCGCACCGCCGGTGCCGTCTGCGGGGAGGGGGTGACCGCGAGGGCCGAGGGCCCGAAGCTGAGCACCAGCAGCGCCGCGGCGCCCAGGGCCGAGGCTCCGGCCGTCGTCCGGCTGCCTCGGGCAGCGGTGTCGTCGTCCATCTCGTCTCCTCCTGCTGGGGAGCGGCATCCTCAGCGCCGCTGCGCCCATTGCACCCGCCGCTCCTGGACGGGTGCTGAGCAACGTGCCCGGTTTTCCTGGGACGCGACAGCGCGACCCGGTGGCGGCGGGCTGTTCTGCGTGTCTCCTCTGCTCCCCACGGGCGTGACGCTCCGCGCCGGTCCGCGTACACTGGCCGCCATCGGCATCGACCCGGCCATCACCGGAGAGCCGCGGGAAGAACCGCCCACCGTCCGCTCGCGGGCACGGGCCCAGTAGAACCCGCCGGGACCAGCCCGTCACCGCTGAGGAACAAGGGGAGGCCCCTGCGTCGCATCCGTCGGCGCGAGGCATCAACCGAGGTGGTACCGCGCCACCGACCTCCGGGTCGGGAAGCGTCCTCGGCGCGCATGTCGTCCAGCCGCCGCCCCTGTCCTGCCTCGGAGGTCCGTCCTCATGGTCTACCCGGTCACCGGAGACTCCCTCGTCCCCTCACCGAACCTGCCCGCGCTCGAGAACGCCATCCAGGAGTTCTGGCGCGTCGACGACACCTTCCGCGCCTCGATCGCACAGCGCGAGGGTGCGGAGGAGTTCGTCTTCTACGACGGACCGCCCTTCGCCAACGGCCTGCCGCACTACGGTCACCTGCTCACCGGCTTCGTCAAGGACGTCATCCCGCGCTTCCGCACCATGTGCGGGAACAAGGTGGACCGCCGCTTCGGCTGGGACACCCACGGCCTGCCCGCCGAGCTCGAGGCGATGAAGGAACTCGGGATGACCGAGAAGTCCGAGATCGAGGCGATGGGCGTGAAGGAGTTCAACAACGCCGCCCGGGCCTCGGTGCTGAAGTACACCAAGGAGTGGGAGGACTACGTCACCCGCCAGGCCCGCTGGGTCGACTTCGAGAACGACTACAAGACCCTCGATGTCACCTTCATGGAATCGGTGCTGTGGGCCTTCAAGACCCTCTACGACAAGGGCCGGGCGTATGAGGGCTACTACGTGCTGCCCTACTGCTGGAAGGACCAGACGCCGCTGAGCGCCCACGAGCTGCGGATGGACGATGACGTCTATCAGGAGCGCCAGGACCAGACCGTCACCGTCACCTTCCCCTTCGCCGGTGACAAGGCCCAGCAGCTCGGTCTCGAGGGCGTGAAGGCGCTGGCCTGGACCACCACCCCCTGGACCCTGCCCACCAACTTCTCGCTCGCCGTCGGTCCCGAGGTCGAGTACTCCGTGGTCCCCGCCGGCCCCCTCGCCGCCGCCGACGGCACTGCTGCGGGCGAGTCGCGCTACTTCATGGCCACCGCGCTGCTCGGCTCCTACGCCAAGGAGCTCGGGTACGAGAGCGCAGAGGAGGCGCTCGCCGCATGCGAGGAGCGCGTGTTCGCAGGCTCCGAGCTCGAGTACGTCGCCTACGAGCCGCTGTGGACGGTCTACTCCGAGGACCGTGCGAAGTGGGGCACCGAGAACGCCTGGATCGTCACCGTCGCGGACTACGTCTCCACCGACGACGGCACCGGCGTGGTCCACCAGGCCACCGCCTACGGCGAGATCGACCAGCAGGTCAACGCCGGATACGGCATCCCTGTGATCGTCTCCGTGGACGAGGGCGCCCAGTTCCTGGACTACTTCGCCGGCACCGGCCTCGACGAGATCGCCGGGGTGCAGGTGTTCGAGGCGAACCGCCCGATCATCCGCAACCTCCAGCGGGCCGGACGCCTCCTGCGTGAGGCCAGCTACGTGCACACCTACCCGCACTGCTGGCGCTGCCGGAACCCCCTGATCTACAAGGCCGTCTCCTCCTGGTACGTGAAGGTCGCCGACCAGCGCGAGCGGATGCTCGAGCTGAACGACCAGATCGACTGGGTGCCCGGCAACGTCAAGCACGGCCAGTTCGGCCGCTGGCTCGAAGGCGCCCGCGACTGGGCGATCTCCCGCAACCGCTACTGGGGCACCCCACTGCCGATCTGGAAGAGCGACGATCCGAACCACCCGCGGATCGACGTCTACGGCTCTCTCGCGGAGATCGAGGAGGCCTTCGGGACCCTGCCGCGCAATGAGCACGGCGAAGTGGACCTGCACCGTCCCTACCTCGACGAGCTCACCCGCCCCAACCCCGACGACCCCACCGGGCAGTCCACCATGCG
>JAKDUN010000069.1 GCA_030457675.1 Brachybacterium sp.
GCACCCGGCGGGCCGGATCGGTGCTCCCGCCCAGCGCCTTCGGGGTCGGGCGGGGCGGGTCCGGGCAGCGGTCGCCCTCGTCGTCGTGCGCCATGGCGCTGCCCTCCTCTCCCGTTCAGGTCCTTCCCCGAGATGGTGACATGCCGCAGGGGTCCGCTAGCGTGTCGCCCGTTGGTATCCCCCCGTCGTGAGGATCCGTGTGTCCGCTCGCATCGCCGTCCGCCCGTCCGCCGCCCGTCTCGCCGGGGCCCTGCTCGCCCTGTCCCTGGTCACTGCCGGTTGCGGGGGGAGCACGCCGGACCCCGAGCACCCCTCCGAGAGCCCCACCACGGACGCCGGCGACGGCGCCTCCGATGCCGGCGGCGCCTCGGATGCCGGCGGCGCCTCCGACGGCGGCGGGCAGACGGCCGCCGCGGTACCGCAGGAGGCGTATCCCATCACCCCGGCACCCGAGGGCTTCACCCCGCCGGATCCCTGCTCCGGCGAAGGCGCCTACTTCGCGGAGATCGGTGGCACCGCCACCCCTGACCTGCCCGAACGCGCCGGTGAGTCGCTCACGATCACGGCCGAGGGCATCGAGGGGGCGGACGCGCAGCTGACCGCCACCCTCGGCGACGGCAACTCCCGCCCGATCGAGGACATCACCCTCGGGGAGACCGCGACCATCGACCTGTGGACCATCTCTGTCACCAGTGTCTGCGAGGACACCCAGCAGGTCGAGTTCGACGTCATCGACTGAGCACCCCGCACCGGAGGCCGGGGCTCAGACCCCGTGCGCACGGCGAGCGGCGGCGAGACACCTGAGCCGGAGTTCTCCGCCCCTCAGATCGCGCCCGGCACGACGGGCCCCACCGGCGCGGCATGATGGGAAGATGCCCGACGACTCCTCCCCCGCGCACCGCTTCGACCTCGACGTCATCGGGGCGGGGCTGCCCGGCGGCGCGGCCCGGGCCGCGCTGGAGGCGGCCGCGTGTCGTGGCGCGATGGTGGTCACGGCCCCGCCCGGCACCGGCAAGACCACCCTGGTGCCGCCGCTTCTCGCGAACCTCGTCGACGGCCTCACCCTGGTCACCCAGCCGCGCCGGGTCGCGGTGCGGGCCGCCGCCCGCCGTCTCGCCCAGCTCGACGGGACGCCGCTGGGCGGACCGGTCGGCTTCACCGTGCGCGGGCAGCGCGAGGTGGGTGCGGAGACCCGGCTGGAGATGCTCACCCCGGGCGTGCTGCTGCGCCGCCTGCTCGCCGATCCGGAGCTGCCCGGGGTCGCCGCGGTGGTGCTCGATGAGGTCCACGAGCGGTCCCTGGAGACGGATCTGCTGCTGGGGATGCTCGCCGAGGCCCGGCAACTGCGGGAGGATCTGCTGGTGGGGGCGATGTCCGCAACGCTCGATGCGGCAGCGGTGGCCGCAGTGCTGGACGGCGCCGCGATCGTGGAGGTCCCCAGCGCCCTGCACCCGCTGAGCATCGACCACGCCCCCTCCCCCGGCCCGCGGCTCGACGTCCGCGGCATCACCCGCGAGTACCTCGACCACCTGGCCCGCACCGCCGCCCGGGCACAGCGCGCACAGGGCAGCGATGCACTGCTGTTCGTGCCCGGTGCCCGCGAGGTCGACGAGGTGGTCTCCCGCCTGCAGGGACTGGTCGGGGCCGAGGTGGAGGTGCTCGCCCTGCACGGCCGACTGCCCGCCGCTCAGCAGGACCGCGCCACCGGCGGCCGGCGACCCGGGGAACCGCCGCGGATAGTGGTCTCCACCGCCCTCGCGGAGAGCTCGCTCACCGTGCCCGGGGTGCACCTGGTCGTCGACGCGGGACTCTCCCGCGAGGTGCGCCGGGACCGGGGCCGGGACATGTCGGGCCTGGTCACAGTCAGCGCCTCCCGGGCCGCCGCCGAGCAGCGGGCCGGCCGCGCCGCCCGTCAGGGCCCGGGCCGGGCGGTGCGCGTGTTCTCGGAGGCGGAGCTGGCGGGGATGCCCGCGCAGTCCCCACCGGAGATCACCGCCACCGATCTCACCGACGCCGCGCTGTGGCTGGCCTGCTGGGGCACCCCGCGCGGGGACGGGCTGCCGCTGCTCACCGCGCCCCCGACCGCCGAGATCACCGCCGCCGAGCAGACCCTGCAGGCCCTGGGCCTGGTGGACGGGGAGGGCCGACCCACCCCCTCGGGCACCCGGGTGGCCCGCCTGCCGGTGGGGGTACGGGAAGCCCGGGCCCTGCTCGACGGGGCGCGGCGGCTGCCCGGCCGGGACCCCGCCCGGACCGCCGCCGAGGTGGTCGCCGCGGTCTCCGATGACCACCGACCGGCAGGAGCGGATCTCCCCCAGCTCCTGCAGGATCTCCGCGCGGGCCGCGCCCCGGGGGCGGAGCGGTGGCGACGCGAACGGGACCGGCTCACCCGCATCGCCCGGAATGCGCCCACCCTCTCCGGGCCCGGGCCCGAGCGGGCACCCTCACGCACACCGTCGACGACTGCGCTGGAGGCATCGGATGCCGCGCACGAGGCGGGCGTCGTGCTCGCCCTGGCCCGGCCCGAACGGATCGCCCGCCGCACCGAGGTCGGGTCCCGCTCGTACCTGCTGGCCTCCGGCACCCGCGCCGCACTGCCCGAGGGCAGCGCTCTGGCGTCTGCGCCGTGGCTGGTGGTGTGGGAGGTGCAGCGGGCCCAGGGACGTGCGGCCGACGGCACTGGAGCGGTGATCCGCGCCGCCGCCCCGCTCACCGAGCAGGACGCCCTGCTCCTCGGGGCCGGGCTGCTGGTCTCCGAGCGCACCGCGACCCTCGACTCCGGCACGGTGCGGGCCCGGGAGCGGCGTGCCCTCGGCGCGATCGAGCTGGCCTCCACCCCGGTGCGCGCGACCGCCGCGGACACCGTGCCCGCAGTCCTGGGCGCGGTGCGCTCCCGCGGCCTGGAGGCACTGGCGATGAACGAGGCGGCGACGGCGCTGCGCTCCCGGCTCGGCCTGATCCGTCGCGAGCTCGGGGATCCCTGGCCCGCGATGGACGAGGCCTCCCTGCTGAGCTCGCTCGAGACCTGGCTCGCCCCGCAGCTGACCGCCCGCACCACGACCCTCTCCGGCATCGACGTCACCGGCGGTCTGCGCCACCTGCTGCCCTGGCCGGAGGCGTCCGAGCTCGCGAACCTCGCCCCGGAGCGACTGTCCGTGCCCTCGGGGAACACCGTGCGCATCGACTACCCGGCGCCGGATGCGGAGGGCGGCCGCCCGGTGGTCTCGGTGAAGCTGCAGGAGGTGTTCGGCCTCGCGGAGACTCCCCGCCTGGTGCGCGGCCGGGTACCGGTGCTGTTCCATCTGCTCTCACCGGCCCGTCGGCCGCTGGCCGTCACCGACGACCTGCGCTCCTTCTGGAACGGCCCCTACCAGGACGTGCGCAAGGAGATGCGCGGCCGCTACCCCCGGCACCCCTGGCCGGAGGATCCGTGGACCGCTCCGGCCACCGCACGTACCACGCGGGGAGCGGGGCGCGGAGCGCGGCGAGGGTGACTCTGCTCGCCGCACCCAGCGGGCACCGAGCTGCACCTGGCACCATCGAGGCATGCACCTGATCTCCACGCCCTCTCGTCTCTACCGCGTACTGGCGCTCGCGGAAGTGGTCACCTGGACCCTCCTGCTGGGCGGCATGTTCGTGAAGTACGTGCTGGATTCCACCGAGCTGCTGGTGCGGATCGGCGGCGGGCTGCACGGCTTCACCTTCATCTCCTACGTGGTGGTGACGGTGCTGGTCGCGGTCGACCAGCACTGGAAGATCAAGGACCTGCTGCTGGGGGTCGGCTCGGCGATCATCCCGTACCTCACGGTGCCCTTCGAGCGCTCCGCAGAGCGTCGCGGCCTGCTCGGCACGACCTGGCGGCTGCGCGAGGAGAAAGGTCGCACGGCCCCCGAGAACCTGGTCTCCGTCGCTCTGCGCCATCCGCTCCCCGCCGCGCTGATCGCGATCCTCGGCGTCGCGGTCGTGTTCTCGATCCTGCTCTCGCTGGGCCCGCCCACCGAGTGGTTCGCCTGAGCCGCTGACTCCCGGGAGCCCGGGTCGCCGCCCGTAGACTGCTTCCGTGCGCTGCCCCCATTTCGACTCCGGCGCGTGCAGATCCTGCACGCTGCTGGAGCTCCCGCGCCCGCGGCAGCTCGCCGCAGGTCGGGACCGGGTCGAGCAGCTGGTGGCCCCGTTCCTCGCCCCCGGCACGCAGTGGGACCGGCCGATCGTCGGCCCCGAGACAGGATTCCGAGCCCGCGGGAAGATGGCGGTGGGCGGCACCGCGCAGGCACCGGTGCTGACCCTGCCGGGACAGTCCGCGGGCACCGACCTGTGCGACTGCCCGCTGTACCCGCCGGGCGTCGAGGCGGTGCTGGACGGCGCGAAGGCCCTGATCCGGCGTGCCCAGGTGCCGCCCTACGACGTGGCCCGTCGCCGCGGGGAGATCAAGAACATCCTGGTCACAGCCTCGCCCGACGGGGAGCATCTGCTGCGCCTGGTGCTGCGCAGTGAGAAGTCGCTGGAGCGGATCCGCGAGCACCTTCCCGCGCTGCTGGCCGCCCATCCGTCGCTCGTCGCGGTCACTGCGAACCTCCACCCCGAGCACACCACCGCGGTCGAGGGCACCCAGGAGATCCACCTCGCCGGCGCCGCCTCGATCGCGATCCGCACCGGGGACGTCACGCTGTTCTCCCGGCCGCAGTCCTTCCTGCAGACGAACACCGAGGTCGCCGGGCAGCTCTACCGCCAGGCCGCGAGCTGGGTGCACGAGATCGCCGCAGAGCAGGGCGGCGCAGGATCCTCGGGCGCGCCCCGGATCTGGGACCTGTACTGCGGGCTCGGCGGCTTCGCACTCCACGTGGCCCGCGCCGTCCCCCGTGCCCGCGTCATCGGTGTCGAGGTCTCCGCCGAGGCCATCGAGGGTGCGCGCGAGGCGGCGACGGCGGCGGGGATCGACTCGGCCTCGTTCCTCGCCGCGGACGCCACCGAGTGGGCGATCGCCGAGGCTGACGGTCCGGACGGCCCGCCCGACCTGGTCGTGGTCAATCCGCCACGGCGCGGGCTGGGTGGCGAGCTCGCCGGCTGGCTGGAACGTTCCGGGGTGACCGATGTGGTCTACTCCAGCTGCAATCCGGCCACCCTCACCGCCGATCTCGCGGCCGTGCCCTCGCTGCGCGTGGTCGCGGGCCGCTACGTGGACATGTTCCCGCACACCGCGCACGCCGAGGTGATCGTGCGCCTGCGCCGCACCTGAGCCCGCCTCGACCTGACACAGTGGGTCCCGACCCCCGCCTTCGAAGGAGCCCCATGACCGCGAGCCCGACCAGCCAGCTCACCGACGTCACCCGCACCGTCACCCCCGCACCGGGGGGCTATGTCGTCGCCCTCTCCCAGACCTTCGCGGTGCATCCCGAGGAGCTGTGGTCCGCGCTGACCATCGGCTCGCACCTGGAGGTCTGGTTCGGCCGGGCGAGCGGCGAGGTGGTCGAGGGCGGCCGCTACGAGCTGCCCGATATGGAGACCCGCGGCACCGTGCTCGCCGCCGAGGAACCCCACCGACTGCTGCTGACCTGGGAGTTCGGCAATACCAGCAAGGAGATGGAACTGCTGGTGGAGCCCGTCGAGCCGGACCCGTCGGAGGTCGCGGAGCCGGACACCGCCCCGGCATCGGACGCCGCCGCACAGCCGGTCGCCGCGGCGCCGCCGGTCGCCACCCGCTTCACCCTGCGTCACACGGTGCCGGCAGATGCGCACTGGCAGACCTTCGGCCCGGCCGCGACCGGCTGCGGCTGGGACGCGGCGCTGTACGCCCTGGCCCTGCACCTCGAGGATCCTTCCGCGGATCAGCTGCCGCGACTGAGCCGCTTCGCCGCCTCCCCCGAGGGCGCCGACTTCACCCGCGCCACCGCCGACGCCTGGTTCGAAGCGCACGTCGCCTCCGGCGCGGACAAGAAGCCGGCCCGCAAGGCGTCGGTGCGCACCGCGGCGTTCTACCTGGGTGAGGAGCCGGAGCTGTCGTGAGCAGAAGGGTCGCGCTGCTGTCGCTCGGCGGCACCATCTTCATGTCCCAGGACGCCTCCGGCGGCAACGCCCGTCCGGACGACGGCGCCGGTGAGCGCCTGCTGGCCACCGTCGGCGGAGCCCGGATCGATGCGCGCCCGCTGGCGAACGTCTCCTCCTCGGATGTGCGACCCCACCACCTCGCCGCGGTGCTCGAGCGCGCCCGTGCCGCGGTGGACGAGGGCGCGACCGGGGTGGTGCTCACTCATGGCACCGACACCCTCGAGGAGACCGCGTTCCTGCTCGAGCGGTACTGGGACCGGGAGGCGCCGCTGGTGGTCACCGGCGCGATGCGCCCGGCCAGCGATCTCGGGGCCGACGGGCCGGCGAATCTGCGGGACGCGGTGCGCACGGCGATGGCGCCTTCGGCCCGGGGGCTCGGCGTGCTGGTGGCCTTCGACGGCCACGCCCACCTCGCAGACCAGGTCACCAAGGCGTCCTCCCGGTCGGTCGCCGCCTTCGCCTCGGCCCCCTCGGGCCCGCTGGCGATCATCGAGCCGGACGATCTGCGCCTGCTGCATCGCCCGCTGCCCCGCGCCGCACTCCTGGACCAGCAGCGACTCCCGGCCTCCCCGCCGGACCGCTTCCCGGCGGTGCCCGTGCTCTCCGCGGGCCTGGACGAGGACCTCGCGCTGCTGGACCATGTCCCACCGGAACAGCTGGCTGGCCTCGTCATCGCCGGGGTCGGGATGGGGCACGTCTCCCCCACCGCGATGCCCCGGTTGCGGCGCCTGCTCGACGCCGGGATCCCCGTCGTGGTCGCCTCCCGCACCTGGTCGGGCGGCACCTCCACCCACCACTACGCCTACCCCGGTTCCGAAGTGGACCTGCTGGACGCCGGCGCGGTCATGGCCGGCCTCCTGCCGCCGGCGAAGGCACGCCTGCTGCTGCAGACACTGCTGTCCGCCGACTCCTCCGCAGCGCAGCTCCGCGAGTCCTTCGAGGCCTACGCGTCCTGAGCCCGTCCGCCCGGGCGCTGCCCGTCGCCCCGCGGCAGGGCTGCCAGATGCTCGGGATCGGCGAGCACCTCGATCCGGGTGATGAGGCCGCGGCGGGAGTGGATCAGGTAGACGGCCTGCATCTCCCGCTCCCGGATATACGCGGCCGCCGGGAGCCCGCCCAGATCGATCCTCGCCACGTCGTGCATGCGTCCTGAGAACACCCTGGCCACGGCGTCGCTCCCCTCCATCATGGGCGCCAGCGGCGGTGCGCCGTCGGCGAGCGCGGCGGCCGCGGCCTCCACTGCGGCGGCGTCGCTGCGCAGCTCGATCTCGGGATCCAGGAGCTGGAGCAGCCCGCCGAAGTCCCCCTCGCGGGCAGCGGCGAGGAACGCCTCGATCACGCCCTCCTGCTGCTGACGGACTGCGGCGGCATCGACCTCGCTCAGCCGGGCGCGGGCCCGGGAGGCGAGCTGACGGGCGGCGGTCGGGGTGCGGTCCAGGATCGGGGCGATCTGCGAATAGGGCAGGGCGAAGACGTCGTGGAGGATCACGGCCAGCCGCTCGAGGGGGCCGAGGCTGTCCAGGACCACGTGCATCGCCAGGGCGAGCTCCTCGGTGCGCAGCACGTCCTCGGCCAGGTCGCCCGGGCCGCCCGGCTCCGGCGGCAGCTCCTCGGCAGGCACCTCGGGGCGCCGCTCGCTCCGGCGGATCAGGTCGATGCACACCCGGGAGACAACCGTGGTCAGCCACGGCTGGAGATCCTCGATCGCGGCGGCATCGGCTCGCTGCAGCCGGATCCAGGTCTCCTGGACGGCATCGTCGGCGCTCCACGGCGAGCCCAGGGCGCGCTGCGCGATCGCGTGCAGCCGGGGCCGGTGCGCGAGGAACGACTGCGCCAGCGCCTCCAGCTCGCTCCCCTGCTCGTTCCGGTCCTGTTTCTCGACGTTCTCGACCATCCCAGCCCTCCTCGTCACGTTCTGCGGAGCTCTGACGACTACTGAGCAGAACGGGCGCTCCTGCCCGGGCCGTCCTGGACGGGACGGCCGTGCCACCCCTCCCCGAGGAGTCATGATGACTGTAGTTCCCCGCACCGACCTCGCTCCGCTGCTGCACGGCCTGCGCGGTGCGGTGCTCACCCCCGCTCACCCGGCCTTCACCGCGGCGAGCAGGCCCTGGAACCTTGCGATCGACCAGGACGTCAGTGCCGTCGTCACCGCTGAGGATGCTGCCGACATCGCTCACCTCATGCGCTGCGCCGCACGCCACGGCCTCCCGGTGGCGACCCAGCCCAGCGGGCACGGCGCCACCGGACGCACCGGCGGCGGGATCCTGCTGCGCACCGGTCGCCTGAACGCCATCTCCATCGATCCGGTGGCGCGGACCGCACGGATCGGCGCCGGGGTGCGCTCCGGTGACCTGCAGCGGGCCGCCGCCGTGCACGGGCTCACGGCACTGCCGGGCAGCTCCCCGGTCGTCACGGTCACCGGCGCCGCGCTCGGCGGGGGTCTGAGCTGGTTCGGGCGAGCATTCGGCTGGATGGCGGACAGCATCCTCGCCGCCGAGGTGGTGCTGGCGGACGGCTCGAGTCTCCGCGTCACCGACAGCACCGACCCCGAGCTGCTGTGGGCACTGCGCGGCGGCGGCGGCGAGCTGGCGGTGGTCGCCGCCCTCGAGCTGCAGCTGCATCCGGCGCCGCGGGTCGTCGGCGGGCGGCAGCTCTGGCCGGCCCAGGCCGCCGGTGAGGTCTCCCGTGCGTTCCGCACCATCACGGAGACGGCACCGCCGGAGCTGACCCTCTGGCTCGAACTGCTCAGCTACCCCGGGTCCTCACCGATGATCGCGATCGACTCGACCTTCCTGGGTGAGGAGGCCGCCGCGCGCGAGCTGCTCGCGCCGACCGCCGCCCTTCCCGCCCCACTGTCCGACACCCGGGCACCGCTCGGCGTCGCGGAGCTCGGGACCATCACGGCCGAACCCACTGACCCGGGGCCGGGCTGCTCCCGGGCGGAGCTCCTGACCGAGCTGGCGGAATCGCACCTGGACGCCCTGTTCACACACCCGATCGACCCGCTGATGATGGTGCAGATCCGGCATCTGGGCGGCGCCTTCGCCCGGCCCAGCGACAGCCCGCACGGCCCGCTGACCGAGCCGTTCGGGCTCTACCTGTTCGGGGTGCCCACCTCGCGCGGGAGCCGCGCGGCGATCCGGGCCCGGCAGGCGCAGCTCACCGCCGCTCTGCCGACCAGCGGGCGCGTGCCGCTGTCCTTCCTCGATCCCTCACGACGCCTCTCCGACGCCCTGCCCGAGCCGTCGCTGCGACGGCTGCGCGCCCTGAAGTCCCGGCTGGATCCCGCCGGTCTGCTCCACGGGAACGTGGAGGTGCGCCGGTGAGTACGGATCCCGGGAACCGGCGTCTCGTCGTGACCGCCGGCTCCCGGGGCGGGCGTCCGCGCGTCGGCCGCCGCTCAGACGGAGAGGCCCAGACGGAGAGGCTCAGACGGAGAGGCAGAGGCAGAACGGGTGACCCGCGGGATCGAGGTAGACCCGGAAGCTGCCCGAGCCCGAGGGCTGATGCTCATGGACCGTCGCGCCGAGCGCGAGCGCTCGCGGCTCGGCGGCGTCGATGTCCGAGACCGAGAAGTCGAGATGGAACTGCTGGGGGTGGGTGCCGCCCGGCCAGGTGGGGCGCTGGAAGTCGTCGATGCGCTGGAAGGCCAGCGACGCCTCCCCGCCAGGCTCGTCGGCCGAGACCCGTCCGCGCGGCGGGAGCAGCTCGGCCCAGTCGGAGTCGCTGCCCTCCTCCACACGCCAGCCCAGGAGCTTGGCGTAGAAGGTCGCGAGCTGCAGCGCGTCGGGGCAGTCCAGGACGGTGACATCGAGGGTGGGGATGGCGGGTTCCTGCTCGAGGTTCTCCATGACCCCACCGTAGGAGCCGGGAGCGGCCCGGTGGAAGAGGCGCGACGGGCCGGTCGGGAACAGGGTGATGTCCGCCCGTGGCGGAGCCTCCGGGACGCCACGGCACGGCTCGCAGTGACACACTGGCGGCATACCCCGCGCGACGTAGACCGTAGAAAGGTGCACTTATGACCATTCCTGCTGATCCGAGTCCTGCCCTGCAGGAGTACGCCCGCCCCGAGAAGCTGGTGAGCACGCAGTGGCTCGCCGATCAGCTCGCTGCCGGCCGTCCCGAGGGCCTGGTCGTCGTCGAGTCCGACGAGGACGTGCTGCTCTACGAGACCGGCCACATCCCCGGCGCGGTGAAGATCGACTGGCACCTGGACCTCAATGATCCGGTCACCCGCGACTACGTCGACGGCGCCGGCTTCGCGACGCTCATGGATGCCTCCGGCATCACCCGCGAGACCACCGTGGTGATCTACGGCGACAAGTCGAACTGGTGGGCCGCCTACGCGCTGTGGGTCTTCGAGCTGTTCGGCCACGCGGACGTGCGTCTGCTCGACGGCGGCCGCGCCGCCTGGCAGGCCGAGGAGCGCGAGCTGACCACCTCCGAGCAGGGCAAGCCCGCCCCCACCACCGGCTACCCGGTCGTGGAGCGCCAGGACGCCCCGATCCGCGCCTACCGCGAGGACGTGCTGGACTTCCTCGGCGGGCCGCTGATCGACGTGCGCTCCCCGCAGGAGTACTCCGGCGAGCGCACCCACATGCCGGACTACCCGCAGGAGGGCACCGTGCGCGGCGGGCACATCCCCACCGCGCGCTCCGTGCCATGGGCCCGCGCCGCCGCCGAGGACGGCCGCTTCAGGACGCGCGCCGAGCTGGAGGAGATCTACCTCAGCGAGCTCGGCTTCGAGACCGCGACGCCGACGGTCGTGTACTGCCGCATCGGCGAGCGCTCGGCCCACACCTGGTTCGTGCTCACCTACCTGCTGGGCTTCGAGAACGTCCGCAACTACGACGGCTCCTGGACCGAGTGGGGCAACGGCGTGCGCCTGCCGATCGCGCAGGGCACCGAGCCGGGTGAGGTCCCCGCGCGATGACCGACGCCACTGCTTCCGACGCAGGCCTCCCCGGGGCCTTCGCCGAGATCGCCGACGACTTCCACGCCCTGTCCGGGCGGGACCGGCTGCAGCTGCTGCTGGACTTCTCGAATGATCTGCCGGCCCTGCCCGAGCGCTACGCCGAGCATCCCGAGCTGCTCGAGCCGGTGCCCGAGTGCCAGTCCCCGATCTTCCTGATCACGGAGGTGGAGGGCACGGGCCGGGAGGCGAGGGCACGGCTGTTCTTCTCGGCCCCGCCCGAGGCACCGACCACGCGGGGCTTCGCCTCGATCCTCGCCGAGGCGCTCGATGGCCGAACCGTCGGCGAGGTGCTGGACACCCCCGAGTCGGTCACCGGCGCGCTGGGCCTGGCCGAGGTGGTCAGCCCGCTGCGGCTGAACGGCATGGCCGGGATGCTGGTGCGGATCAAGCGTCAGCTCGCCCAGAAGTCCGGGGCCTGAGCCCCGCACCCCCGAGGAGCCCGCACAGGAGCCCCCGCGCTCCGCTCGGTCGTTCAGCGACCCGGCGGGGTGCGGGGGTTCCCGTACTTCTCGTACGCCCTGCCCGCCGCGCGCCCCGCGCTGGAGCGCAGCGCCCCGAAGGCCGCGCGCCCGGCCTCGGACTGCGCGAACTCGAAGGCCGTGCGGGCCCGTCGGCCGAAGTCCGCGCGCTGCTCCGCGGTCGCGTACTCATCCCCCGGACCACCGGTGGGCGAGGCGAAGTCCTCCTCGACGTGCCCGTTCCCGATCCGGGCATGCCGGTCCCGGGCGACGCTCAGCTCGAGCGGCACCCGCACCTGGCGCACCAGCGCCGCTCGCATGTCCTCCCGGATCCGCTCCGCCTGCTGATCGAGGTAGGTCTCGAGCTCCTCAGGCTCCTCGACCAGCGCATACGCCCGGCACAGCAGGTAGGAGGCGAGGTCCGAGGAGACCTCGGGCGAGAGGCCGTAGGCGTCCGAGGACCCGCGCGCATCGCGCAGGTCCACCGCGTCATCGCGCTCGAGCGGGCTGGGGGTGATGTCCACGGCGCTGAGCACGTCCTCGACGAAGGCGTGGAAGCTCGCCTCGCCGGGGACGTCGGCCCGCCGCAGATCGGCCCGGCCGGCGTCCTCGGGCGGCAGCGGCATCCGGGCCACGCCTTCGCGCGCGAACTCGTCCTGCGCGGCGCGGCGCAGGAGGCGGCGGGCGGCGCGCTCGAGATGCCCGGCATCCGCATCCCGAGGGATCTCCGGGGCCACGGCGCGGGCGTCGGCGACCACCCCGGCATGCAGGGACGAGGATTCGGCGCGTCTGCGCACCGTGCCGGGGAGCGCGGCGAGACGCTCTCGGAGCGTGAATATCTGCACCATGGGGCGCACCTCCTGCAGGGGCGGGCGGGTCATGGCCATCGTACGGCGCATGCACGGTGAGCCAGGGGGTTGGGGAGGCTCACCGGCGCGGGCAGAGCACCCCCGGGAACAAAGCGGCACCCGCTGTCGTTGGGTCGAGGGAGAACCTCGACCCCGATCTTCAGGAGATGACATGGCATCCCTCGCGTACACGATTCCCGGCCTCGGCACCGAGGACTCCGTCCGTCTGGTGGAGTCCCTCCAGGACCGCCTCCATGCGATGAACGATCTGCACCTGACGCTCAAGCACGCGCACTGGAACGTCACCGGGCCCCATTTCATCGCTGTCCACGAGATGCTCGACCCGCAGGTCGACCTGGTGCGCGGCTACGCCGACGAGCTCGCCGAGCGGATCGCCCAGCTGGGTGGCTCCCCCGTCGGCACGCCGGGCCGATTGGTCTCCGATCGCAGCTGGAGCGACTACAGCCTCGGCAAGGCGGGCACGCAGGAGCATCTGCAGGCGCTGGACGAGGTCTACGACGGCGTCATCGCCTCGAGCCGCAAGGCGATCACCCTGGCCGGCGAGCTCGATCCGATCACCGAGGACATGCTCATCGGCCAGACCGCAGAGCTCGAGAAGTTCCAGTGGTTCATGCGAGCCCATCTCGAAG
>JAKDUN010000430.1 GCA_030457675.1 Brachybacterium sp.
AAACCCGCAGCATGTCCCGCACCCCCTTCACCCGTCGGGCCGCCCTGGCCTCCGGCGCCGCCCTCGCCTCCACCGCAGTCCTCGCCTCCTGCGGAGGTGACAGCGACGAGGTCGACACCCTCGAGCAGATCGAGAACCCCGACGAGAACCTCACCCCCGAGGGCATGCCGATCGCGACGGAGAAGATCACGATCGACTTCCTCAGCGCCCGCCCCTCCACCACCGCGGAGGACTGGAACGAGGTCTCCGTCATCCAGGCGACCGAGGAGCTCACCAACGTCCACATCGACTTCGGCCTGGTCCCGCAGGACGGCGCGGCCGAGCGCCGCAACCTCGCGCTGAGCAGCGGTGACTACCCCAGCGCGTTCTATCGCAACGGGGTCGGGACCGGGGATCTCGCCACCTACGGCGAACGGGGCACCTTCATCCCGCTCAACGACCTGCTCGAACAGCACATGCCCAATCTGACCGCCCTGATGGAGGAGAGCCCCCAGATCCGGGAGGGCCTGACCTTCCCGGACGGGAACATCTACTCCACGCCACAGATCTACGACCCGAGCTTCCCGGGCCTGCGATACATGTTCAAGCTCTTCGCCCGACAGGACTGGCTGGACCGGTTCGGGATGACCGTCCCGGAGACGACCGAAGAGTTCGAGGCCTACCTCGAGGAGTCCGTGAACACGATCGACGGCGCGATCGGCCTCACCGACCCGGTGAACCTGGGGGAGACCTACCCCACCCTCTACGGCACCTTCGGGGTGGCGAACCAGGGCACCGCCGCCGGGCAGATCGACCTCGATCCGGACACCGGGAAAGTGCGCTACTTCCCGCTCTCCGACGGCTACCGCGAGATGATGGAGTACCTTCACGGGCTCTACAGCAAGGGTCTGATCCCGGCGGACATCTTCTCCTCGGACCGGGCGACCTTCACCGCCCAGGGCTCCGACGGGCTCCTCGCCGCCTGCGCGACGGCCGCCCCGGCCGGGTACTTCGGGGCCGAGGGCGAGAACTATGTCGTCGTGCCCCCGCTGGTCCAGAACGCCGGTGACACCCCGGTGTGGCACGCGGTCCGCTCCGAGCTCGCCTCGATCGGCCACTTCGTGATGACCGACCGCTGCGAGCACCCCGTGGCGCTGGCCCGCTGGATGGACTACTGGTACAGCGAAGAGGGTGCCCGCCAGTTCTTCCTCGGCAACGAGGGGGACAGCTGGGAGGAGGTCGACGGCGAGTACCAGCTGCTGCCCGAGATCACCGAGGGGCAGTCCGTGGACGACGGGCTGAAGCCGCACTCGATCTTCATGGGCGGCAGCTACCCGGGCTGGGTCACCCAGCGGTGGTTCGGGGGCGTGGAGAGCATGCCCCAGGCGATGGAGACCTCGGAGGCGATGGAGCCCTACGCGATCCCCGAGGTGTGGTCCGCCTTCACCTTCACCCCGGAGGAGTCGGACGTGCTCGGCACCGTCGGCGCGGAGATCGGTAAGTATCTCGGCGAGGCGCGTGCGGGCTTCATCACCGGCCAGACGCCGCTGTCGGAGTGGGACACCTTCGTCCAGACCCTCCAGGACATCGGGCTGAACGAGTTCATGGAGATCCAGCAGGCGGCCTACGACCGCCGGCAGTGAGCTGCGCCCGGGCCGTCCCGCACGGGCGGTCCGGGTTCGCCCTGGGCGTGATCTGGATCGCTTCTCGGCGGCGGTCCCGGGGCTGCTTCGTGCCTGAGGCGTGCCGGAGGGGCGGCCGGGCTGCGATCTTCCGCATGGGGGCAATTGCGCAACCCCGGCGTCACGGAATAAGGTCAGGCTCACCTAACCACCGATCCACGGTGGGTCCGACCTCCCAAGGAACCGTTGTGACGCTCTCCCGTCGTGCGCTCGTCGCCCTGTCCGTGCTCGCCGTCCCGGCCCTCGCGTCCTGCTCCGGCGGCGACGCGGATGCCGCCCGCGACGAGGGTGCCGAGGGTGGGTTCCACGCCACGATCACGCACCTGTACGGCGAGACCGTGCTGGAGAAGAAGCCCACGAAGATCGCGACCGTCTCCTGGGTCAACGCGGACACGGTCCTCGCCCTCGGGCTGGTGCCGGCCGGCATGCCGACGGTGACCTGGGGCGGCAACGCCAACGGCTCGACCGACTGGATCGACGCGAAGCTCGAGGAGCTCGGCGCCGGCTGGGACACCGAGGCGGCGCCCGTGACGTACGACGAATCCGACGGGATCAACGTCGACGAGATCGCAGCGGTGCTGCCGGATCTCATCATCGCCGCCTACTCCGGCCTCACCGAGGAGGAGTACACCCAGCTGAGCAAGATCGCCCCCACGATCGGCCCGCTGGCCCCGAACTACACCGC
>JAKDUN010000431.1 GCA_030457675.1 Brachybacterium sp.
TCGCCGAGGGGCCGCGCCGCACCCCCGGGCGGGCGGGGTCACCCGCTGGGGGGGCCGGGCCGTCCTTCGTGCACGAGGCGACGTGCCGCTCCGGGCCGGCACGGCGGCACGCGGCAACAGATGGCAATTCTCCGGTCGCACGCCACATCCCGCTCGGCCGTGACGCAGCTCTCGCTCCAGACGTGTTCACGAACTCCCTGATGACCAGTGATTACTGACCGGTACAGCTGCACGGCGCTCGCCGGCGGTCGTGCAACCTCTGGCAACTTCCACCTCGCCCTGAGGCCCCTGGCCAGACTCGGTCCACGCACAGCACCCGCCGCCCACCGCGGCGAGCACTGCAGGACCGGGCATCCCGCACCACAGCACGGCAGCCCGCGCCACTCAAGGATGAGACCGAAGGAGCACAACGATGAGCACCACAGCCGCGATACCGGATCCAGGACGCATGATCCCCACCGACTCCCCGGAGCAGTCGGCGAAGCGGCCGTTCAGCTTCCGGGACAAGATCGGCTACATGTTCGGCGACTGGGGGAACGACTTCACGTTCATCCTGCAGTCCACGTTCTTCATGATCTTCTACACCAACGTGATGGGCATCAGCGCCGCTCACGTCGGCACCCTGCTCTTCGCCGCCCGCCTCCTCGACGCCTTCACCGACGTCGGCGCCGGCCGCCTGATCGACACCCTGAAGCCCGGCAGGTCCGGGCGCTTCAAGCCCTGGCTGCTGCGGATCATGATCCCGGTGGCCATCGCATCCTTCCTGATGTTCTCGCCGTTCCTGCAGGACGGCACCTACGGGGTGAAGCTGGCCTGGATGGTCGTGACCTATCTCCTGTGGGGCTCGGTCTTCTACACCCTGATCAACATCCCTACGGCTCGATGGCCTCGGTGATCTCCAACGATCCCGGCCACCGCGCCTCGCTGTCCGTGTTCCGCTCCCTCGGCGCCACCCTCGCCAACCTCGCCATCTCCGTGATCCTGCCGCTGATCGTGTTCGTGCAGGTCGCCGGGAACTCTGAGATGTCGGGCACCCGCATGATGTGGGCGGCACTGGGCTGCGGCGTCCTCGCCGTCGTCTGCTACCTGCTGTGCCACGTGAACGTCGAGGAGCGCGTCGCGGCCCAGCCGAAGCCCAAGGAGCAGCGCCAGAGCCTCGGTGCGGCCCTGGGCTCCATGGTCACCAACCGCGGTCTCACCGGTCTGATCGCCACCGCTCTGTTCATGCTGATCGCCTTCATGATGCTCGGCGGCATGATGCCCTACATGCTCAACGAGTACTTCAACGACGGCCAGCTGCTGAGCCTCGTGAACTTCGTGGGCCTCCTGCCGACCCTGCTGCTGGTGCCGGTCGCCTCGAAGCTCGCCAAGACCTTCGGCAAGAAGGAGGTCGGCGCCGCCGGGCTCATCCTCGGCGTCCTCTCCGGCGTGCTTCTCTTCGTGATCCGCACGGACAGCCCGTACGTGTTCATGGTGGGCTACGCGCTGCTCATGCTCGGTGTCGCGGCGCTGAACATCCTGATCTGGGCGTTCATCACCGACGTCATCGATCTCCAGGAGATCCGCACCGGAGAGCGCAACGACGCCACCGTGTACGGCATGTACTCCTGGCCCCGCAAGCTCGGCCAGGCGATCGCGGGCGGCCTCACCGGCTGGGCCCTGGGCTGGATCGGCTACGAGGCCGGCGGCGTCGAGCAGAGCGAGTCCGTGCTCGACGGCATCTACACCCTCGGCACCCTGGCCCCGGCGCTGCTCCTGCTGGTCTCCCTGCTCGCACTGGTCTTCTGGTACACGCTGTCCAAGAAGCGCGTCGACCAGAACGTCGCGATCCTCGCCGAGAAGCACGCGTCCGCTGCTGAGGCTCCGGGCGAGCCGACCGCCTGACACCGCCTCTCGCCGGTGGTCGCCTCGACGGGACCACCGGCGAGAGTATGGTCGAAGAGGGCTCCGCCCCTGGTCGGCCGCCCCTCCTGCTCTTTCGCTCATCGCATCCTCCGCGCCCCGTCCAGGGCGCGGGCACCCACCACAGAACGGAGACACCATGTCGGAGAAGAACGTTCGCCTCGGAATCATCGGGCTCGGCGCCCAGGGAGGCATGTACGCCGGACTGCTCGCCGACGGCAGGATCAAGGGCATGTCCCTCGGCGCCATCGCCGACGTCGACCCCGCCAAGAAGGAGCTCGCCGCCGAGAAGCACGCCGGCACCCCCTTCTACGACGACTACGTCGCCATGCTGGACTCCGGTGACGTCGACGCGGTGGTCACCACCGTGCCGCACTTCGACCACGCGGAGATGACGATCACCGCGATCGGCAAGGGCATCCACACCCTCACCGAGAAGCCGG
>JAKDUN010000432.1 GCA_030457675.1 Brachybacterium sp.
CCCCCGGGCCGCGCCCGCGGGGCCCGCGGGCCCGGGCGGGGCCGCCCCAGCGGGCCGGGCGTGGGACCGGCCAGCTGGCGCGATGGCTCAGCGCTTCCCGGCTCTCTTCTGGGCCGCGCGGCGCGCCTTCTTCTCCCGATCACGCAGGGCCTTCTCGCTCACCGGGGCGTCGCTGCTGGCCCGCTGCGCACGAAAGTATGCGGCGGCCTCGTCCTGCCGATCCTGCTCGGCGCCCAGTGCGATCGGTGCGCGCACATGGCCGGGGCGGACGTCGAAGGCCGCGACCAGGTCGAGCACGTGCGGGCGCAGGCGCCACAGCAGACGGCGCAGGTCGCTCTCGATCTGTCGGCCGCGCTGTGTGGAGATCATGCCGCTGAGCAGGAACCAGGCCAGGTCGTCGTTGATCGCGGTCAGCCCGAACAGGTCGCGCACGTCGGTGAGCACGGCGCGGGAGCCCTCGTCCTCCAGCGCCTCGATGCCGGAGGTGAAGGCACGCCAGCGGACCAGGTCCGCATGGGCGCGGGCCGCATCCAGCATCTCCACCTGGTGCTTGTTCACCTCGGCGGCGGCGTCGGCCGGACTCATCTTCGCGGCGCCGCGCAGTGCGAGCGCGACCTCCTCGACCTTGACCCGGGCCCGGTCGGCGAGCATCTCCTCCTGGAACTCCGCGTCGCGCATGGAGTCGAAGGCGCGACGGGCGTTGCCGCGGTCGCTGACGCTCTGGCCGAGGCGTGCCCACGGGGTGTGACGCTTGGCGAGCACCTCAGCGCGCTGGGCGATGAAGCGACCGATCCCGGCACGGTCCACGTTCTTCAGCTCGTCCGTGTAGTCCGAGAGCAGGCGCTTGGCGACCAGCTGCAGCAGCACGGTGTTGTCGCCCTCGAAGGTGGCATACACATCGAGATCCTGGTGCAGTCCCACCAGCTGGTTCTCCCCCATGAAGCCGGCGCCGCCGCAGGCTTCACGGGCTTCCTGGATGGTGTCGAGCGCCAGCCGGGTCGAGGTGGGCTTGAGCGCCGCGGCGAGGGTCTCGAGGTCCTCCCGGGCTTCGGGATCGTCCTCCCGGCCGGAGAAGACGTCGTCGTAGGCCTGCAGCAGCTGCTCGTGGGCGAAGGCACCGGCGTAGGTGGCGGCGAGCTTGGGCAGCAGGCGGTGCAGATGCGCCTGGTAGTCCATCAGCACCGTCTCCTGAGTGGGGTCGGCGGCGCTGAACTGGCGACGCTGGGTCGCATAGGTGATCGCGATGTGCAGGGCGAGCTCGCTGGCCCGGATCGCCGAGCCGTCCAGGGAGACGCGGCCCTGCACGAGCGTGCCGAGCATGGTGAAGAAGCGCCGTCCGGGGGACTCGATAGGGGAGGTGTAGGTGCCATCGGCAGCCACATCGCCGTAGCGGTTCAGCAGGTTGGTCCGGGGGATGCGCACCTGGTCGAAGGCCAACCGGCCGTTGTCGATCCCGTTCAACCCGCCCTTCTCGCCGTCGTCCTCACTGGAGACGCCGGGCAGCAGCTCGCCGTCGGCATCGCGCACAGGGACGTAGAAGCAGTGCACGCCGTGGTCGACGCCATTGGTGATCAGGCGGGCGAACAGCGTCGCAGCCTTCGCGTGGATCGCGGCGTTGCCCAGGAAGTCCTTCCAGGCGGCACGGAACGGAGTATGGATCACCCATTCCTCCGTGCCCGGGTCATAGGTCGCGGTGGTCGCCAGCGACTGTACGTCCGAGCCGTGGCCGATCTCGGTCATGGCGAAGGCGCCGGGGGTCTCCAGGCTCATCGCTGGAGGCACCCAGGCCTTCTGCTGCTCCTGGCTGCCCAGCTGGATGATCGCCGAGGTGTACAGCCCCCACTGCACGCCCGCCTTGATCTGCAGGGAGGGGTCGGCGACCACCAGCTCCTCGAAGCCTGCGACGTTGCCGCCGTTGTCGTTGGGCCCGCCCAGGTGCTCGGGCAGCATCGGTCGGGAGACGTCGTCGTCGACCAGGATCTGCAACTGCTGGAAGACCCGCTCGCGGTGCTCGGCGACGGTGGCGTCCACCGGCCGGTGCAGCTCGGGGCGGGCGGCGCGCTCGCGGGCCGCGTGGCGCACATCGGCCCAGCGGCCCATCAGCGCTTCGGAGACCTGGGCGACATCGAGGTGCGGTGCGGCTCCGGGCACGACCGGGATGGGGCCGGTGGGATCGGCGGTGGTGGTCGCGTCGGTGAGATTCTCGGTGGCGGCGGAGGCCGCGCTGGAGGTCGCGCTGGATGCGGTGCGGGATTCGGTGGTCATGCGTGCAGTCCCTTCATGAGCCAGGTGACCAGATGGGTGACCAGCTGGTCGGCGGTGAGCGAAGTGGGTCGGGTGT
>JAKDUN010000433.1 GCA_030457675.1 Brachybacterium sp.
CGCGGACGCGGACGCGGACGCGGACGCCTCACCATGCCACCTCACCGAAAGCCGCTCCACCGATCCCGCCGAGCGAGATCCTCTCCCTGCTCCTTCCACCCCTGGAGCGCGAGCTCGCACCGTGCGAAGGCGAGTGGAGCTCGGCGACGTCGGCGCTCTCGGGGGTCAGAGCTCGAACGTCTTCGCGCCCGGAGATCTGATCGAGCTGGCCGTCCTGTGCGAGAGCAGCGAACAGCCGGTCGCGCACTCAGCGTCCTGCGAGCACCTCACGGATCGCCTCGAGCGTCGCCGGGATCCCGGTGCGCGCCGCCTCGCGGCGCCGGGCGATCTCCGCCTCGGCCCGGTCCCCGAAGCGCTCGGCGAAGTGCTCCGCGAGGGCGGGCGAGGTGCGGGTGTACTGCGTCAGCTCGGTCCCGCCGCCCGCGGCAGGTCGCATCCGGTAGCCCCATTCGACGCGGCCCGGGCCCACGGACCAGGCGAAGTGCTCGCCCGGGACGTCGGCGACGACCTCGGAGACGGTATGCCACTCCCGCTCGGGGGTGCGGTTGTGCCCCGTGAAGCGGGCCCCCACACCCCGACGCCCGTCCTCCCATGTGCAGCGCTCGCACTGTTGGCTCCACTCCCCCGTGCGGGTGACGTCGCTGAGCAGCGCGTGCACCTCCTGCGGGGTGGCCGGGACGATGATCGAGTCCTGCATCTCGTAGGTCATGCACCCATCGTGCCCCTTCCCAGCCGGTGCCGGGACAGCGACGGGCCCCGACCCTCCGTGAGGAGAGCCGGGGCCCGTCGGGCGCTCGGGTGCGAGCGGCGTGATCAGAAGATCACATCATGCCGCCCATGCCACCCATGCCGCCCATGCCGCCCATGTCGTCGCCGCCACCGGCCGGAGCGGGCTCCGGCTTGTCGGCCACGACGGCCTCGGTGGTCAGGAACAGACCCGCGATGGACGCCGCGTTCTGCAGCGCGGAGCGGGTGACCTTGACCGGATCGATGATGCCGGCGGCGACCAGGTCCTCGTACCCGCCCGTGGCGGCGTTCAGGCCCTGCCCGACGGGCAGACCCTTGACCTTCTCCGCCACGACGCCGCCCTCGAGGCCGGCGTTGACCGCGATCTGCTTGAGCGGGGCCTCGACGGCAACCTTGACGATGTTCACGCCGGTCGCCTCATCACCCTCGAGGGAGAGCTTGCCGAAGGTGTCGGCACCGGCCTGCAGCAGCGCGACGCCGCCACCGGCGACGACGCCCTCGTCCACAGCGGCCTTGGCATTGCGCACGGCATCCTCGATGCGGTGCTTGCGCTCCTTGAGCTCCACCTCGGTGGCGGCGCCGGCCTTGATGACGGCCACGCCGCCGGCCAGCTTCGCGAGACGCTCCTGGAGCTTCTCGCGGTCGTAGTCCGAGTCCGAGTTCTCGATCTCGGTACGGATCTGCGAGACACGAGCAGCGATGCGCTCGGCGTCGCCCAGACCCTCGACGACCGTGGTCTCGTCCTTGGTCACGACGATCTTGCGCGCCTGACCCAGCAGTTCGAGACCGGCGGTCTCCAGCTTGAGGCCGACCTCCTCGGAGATGACCTGGCCACCGGTGAGGATCGCCATGTCCTCCAGCATCGCCTTGCGGCGATCGCCGAAGCCGGGGGCCTTCACGGCCACGGACTTGAAGGAGCCCTTGAGCTTGTTGACGACGAGGACCGCGAGGGCCTCGCCCTCGACGTCCTCGGCGATGATCGCCAGCGGCTTGCCGGCCTGGATGACCTTCTCCAGCAGCGGCAGCAGGTCCTTGACCGAGGAGACCTTGGAGGACAGCAGGAGGATGTAGGGATCCTCGAGCACGGTCTCCTGGCGGTCGGCGTCGGTGACGAAGTAGGGCGAGATGTAGCCCTTGTCGAAGCGCATGCCCTCGGTGAGCTCCAGCTCGAGGCCCATGGTGTTGGACTCCTCGACCGTGATCACGCCCTCCTTGCCGACCTTGTCCAGGGCCTCGGCGATGAGCTCGCCGATGGCCGGGTCGGCCGCGGAGATGGCGGCGGTGGAAGCGATCTGCTCCTTGGTCTCGATCGGATGCGCCTGCGCGAGCAGGGTCTCCGAGACCGCGGCCACGGCCTGGTCGATGCCGCGCTTGAGCGCGATCGGGTTGGCGCCGGCGGCGACGTTCCGCAGGCCTTCCTTGACCAGGGCCTGTGCGAGGACGGTGGCGGTGGTGGTGCCGTCGCCTGCGATGTCGTCGGTCTTCTTGGCGACCTCCTTCACCAGCTCGGCGCCGATCGACTCGTAGGGATCGTCGAGCTCGATCTCCTTGGCGATCGACACGCCGTCGTTGGTGATGGTGGGGGCGCCCCAGG
>JAKDUN010000434.1 GCA_030457675.1 Brachybacterium sp.
GCCCCCGGTGCCGTCCCCGTCGGCCCCGTCGGCGGGATAGGCGGTGTCGGTGCCGGGGCGACGGTCCCCGCCGGTGTGACGGGCGCCGGCCCCGTCGACCCGGCGTTCCCGGGCATCGCGCCCGCCCGGCCGACCTTCCCGCGCATGGACGGTTCGGCCGGGGAGCCGCGGGAGATCGCGACCGACGAGACCTACGGCCTGCTCGCGCACAGCTGCGACGAGGAGCTCGAATCGATCCCGCTGGCTGCCGAGGAGGGCAAGGGCACCTCGTCGGACGGACTGTGGTCGCTGAGCGGTTCGGCGGAGCTCGACCTCTCCGTGACGTGCGAGGCGAAGCTGGGGGTGCGAATCGCGTACAGCGCCGAGTACAAGCCCGAGGGCGCGATCGCCGTGGGTCTCGACGCGGTCCACTTCCTGAACACGATCCAGGTCCTCGAGGACGACGCCACGGAGCAGATCGGCGGGGTGCTGACCACGGCCGGCTCCCTGTTCGAGAGCGACTGGACGATGAGCACCTCCCTCCTGGGCTCGGCGGAGATGTCCGTCGGGCTCAGCGGCAGCGCGAAAGGCGACATCTCCACGGTCGACGACGAGTTCGACGCGCACCTCCCGCTCGCCCGGACCACGTTCTTCCTCGGACCGGTCCCCGTCACCCTCGACGGGGACGTCACCCTCACCCCCCGCATCTCACTCAACGCGACCGGTGAGTTCGACCTGACCAGCACGTTCTCCGGATCCGTGGAGGGTGGCCTCACCCTGCAGCGCAGCGCCGGGATCACGCCGCTGTCCGCGCTGGACACCGGTCTGGCCACGACGATGTCCGGGACGGCGAGCGCGACGGCCACCGCGTCCCTCGCCGTGGAGCCGACCCTGACCCTGTACAAGACGATCTCCCTGGGGTATTCCGCGACGCCCACCGCAGAGGCGACGGCCAAGGGCGAGTTCTCGGCATCCGACAGCAGCTCCTTCTCCCTCGCCGATCCGGAAGCCACAGCTCAGAAGGCCGCCGATCACGGTCTCACGCTGACCACAAAGGGCCAGCGATACCTCGACCTCGAAGGTTCCTTCACGGTCGGGCTCGACCTCGAGCGCGAGCTGGCGGCGTTCCCCAGCGTGCTCACGGCGCTCGAGACCGCGGGCGTCCCGCTCGAGGTCACCGTGGTCGACGAGTCGTTCGCAGCCGTCACCGTCGCGGAGAAGACGCTGTGGGAGTACTCCTACCCGGAGGATCTGGACCCCGAGACCTACGAGCCGGAGATCCCCGAGCCGGACTTCAGCGATGACGGCGCCGAGATGCTCGCCGAGCTCGAGGGGAAGACCTTCGTGTTCTCCTCCGGTGCGGGCGCCTGGGGGACGAGCTACGAGATGGGCGCCGACGGCACCTTCACCGGGACCTACCATGACTCCGAGATGGGCGCGGGCGTCCGGTTCGTGGCCGAGTTCGAGGGCCGTTTCGAGGTCGGTGAACAGATCGACGAGACCACCTATGCGCTGGAGCTGGCAGAGTTCACGCGCACCTCGCCGGCGAGCGGCACGGAGGACGCCGACGGGATCACGATCGAGTACCGGGACTCGGTGTACGGATTCGACCAGTGCCGTGACTTCCGCCTGCTGCTGCCCGACACGCCCACGAGCAGCCTGAACGAAGGCCAGAAGCTGTGGGCGGGCGGGCACTCCACGGACTCGACGCTGCGGGTCTTCGCCGTCACCTGCCACGAAGAGGACCGGCAGGAGGACATCCTGCACAACGAGATGGTCTGAACGCCACCGCGAACCGGCGGCTCCGGCTCAGTAGTAGACCGCGAGCGGCCCCGTCGGCCCGTCGATGACCTGCACCGGGGTGTCGAAGACCCGCGTGAGCACCTCGCCGTTCATGACCTCGCCGACCGGCCCGGCCTCGACCACTCCGCCGTCCTTCATGGCGATGATGTGGTCCGCGTAGTGCGCCGCGAAGTTGATGTCGTGCAGGACCACCACGATGGTGCGGTCCAGCTGGCGGGCGGCGTCGCGCAGCCGCCCCATCATCTGCACGCTGTGGCGCATGTCGAGGTTGTTCAGCGGCTCGTCCAGCAGCACGTACTCGGTGTCCTGGGCCAGCACCATCGCCACATAGGCGCGCTGGCGCTGGCCGCCCGAGAGCTGGTCGAGGTAGCGGTCCTCGAGCTCGTCGAGGTTCAGGAAGTCGATGGCCTCGGAGATCTTGTGCTCGTCCAGCGTGGTCAGGCGGCCCTTGGAGTAGGGGAAGCGCCCGAAGCCCACCAGCTGCCGCACGGTGAGGCGGGTGATGAAGTGGTTCTCCTGGCGCAGCACCGAGAGGATCTTCGCGAGGTCCTTCGAGGC
>JAKDUN010000435.1 GCA_030457675.1 Brachybacterium sp.
GAGCCGAACAGGGGGAACGATATGGCGACCGCACTCGTGATCGAGGACGACGACGACATCCGTCGACTTCTCGAGGTGGTGCTCACGCAGGCCGGATACTCCGTTGCCGCGACGGACACAGGGAGGGGCGGGCTCGAGGCGATCGAGGCACAGGTGCCCGATCTGCTCCTGGTGGACGTCGGGCTGCCGGACATCGAGGGATACGAGGTGGTGCGCCGTGCCCGCGACCGCGTGGGCGGCCACATCGTCATGCTCAGCGCCCGCTCGCAGGAAGCGGACGTCCAGCTCGGGATCGACGCCGGGGCGGATGAGTACCTCACCAAGCCCTTCCGGCCCCGGCAGCTGCGCGAGCGGCTGACGGAGATCGTGTCGCAGCCGGTCAGCCGCGCGGAACGGTGACCATCCGGACCTCGGTGAGCGTCGAGTCCACCGGGTGCGGGGTCTGCTGCAGCGCGCGGCGCACCGAGACCTCCTTGCGCAGCATGCCCACCGTCTCCTGACCGATCGCGGTGACCGCCGGCAGCTGTGCACGGCACGCCTCGAGGTCTCCGCTGCCCAGCGCCAGCTCGAGATCCGTGGCGGCCTGCTCGAGGCGGGCCGCACCCACCATCGCCGACGAGACCCGCACGCTGCCGATCGCGTCGCGGATCGCCGACCTGTCCTCGGCGGCGATCGCCCGTTCCAGACGCGAGGAGCGGGTGGGCCACATGATCGCCCACCCGGCCACGAAGTCGATGCCCAGGTCCGAGCGGCCTTCGAGCTCCGCGGTCAGCTCCTCGAGCTGCTCCAGGCGCATCAGGGGCAGCGCCTCCAGCGCCGGGGACAGCGGCACCGGGAGGAGACGACGCCCGTCGGCGTTGCGGCGGGTCTTCGCCCAGCCGGTGCGGCCGGTCACCGCACGCCACGTGGCGCGCAGGTAGTACACGTAGGTGAGGTAGACGTACACCAGGTTCACGAGCCCGAGCCCGACGGCGCCGAGCAGGGAGACCTCGCCACCGGTCGCCTTCCGATAGACGAGCCCCCACGCCGCATAGGGCATCACCAGGAAGACCAGCCCCGCCAGCACGAGCGTGAGCCACGTCGAGGCGGACCAGAACCCGCTCCGCTCCTCCAGCGCGCCGAGGATCAGCAGCAGCGGGACCAGCACCAGGTTCAGCATCATGACCGCCGGCTGCAGCATGAAGTAGTGGATCTCCACCAGGCCGGAGGCGCTGAGATGGCCGCTGCGCCGCAGCCCCGGCAGGGCGGAAGCGCATTCCATGTTGCCCTGTGCCCACCGGGTGCGCTGGGTGATCAGCCGTCGGGTGAAGGGCAGCGCCTCCTGGGACACGTGGGCCTCGCGCACGTAGTGGTTGCGCATGCCCTGTCCGAGGATGTTCAGGCCCAGCTCGTAGTCCTCGCAGAGCTTCTTCCCCCACGGCCGGCCGTGCTCCTCGGTGAGCGTGTCCAGCACGGAGAGGCGGGTGAACTGGCCGTTGCCGCCCATGCCGACGGTGCCGGTGCGCACGCGCAGCACCTGCATGGCCGAGTTCGTGGTGCGGAACTCGAGATCCTGCATGCGCACCAGGAGCCTGCCGACGGCATTGCGCAGCGCCCCCTCCCCGGGGCGGGGACGGCGGTCGCCGCGGTTCTTCATCCACACCTCGAGCTGCACCGCACCGATCTGCTGATCGCCGAAGGATTCGGAGCCGGCGAGCATGGCCAGCGCGTTGTCGGAGAGGAATCCGTCGGCGTCCAGCACTCCGACGATCGTCCGGTGCCGCTCCTCGGCCTCGCCGCCCACGTGGTCGGAGACGATCCGGTAGGCGGCGTTGAGCGCATCGCCCTTCCCGGTCCGAGCCTCGGGGGCGACGCGCGAGATGAGATGCACCCGGTCATCGAAGACCATCAGATCCTGCACCACCGAGGCGGTCGCATCCTCGCTCGCGTCGTCGATGACCCAGACGTGCATATCGGGGAAGGAGGTGCGGGCCGCCGAGACCGTCTCGGCGATCACGCTCTCCTCATCCCGGCAGGGGACCAGCACATGCCACTGCAGCGCACCGGGGTTCCCGGCAGAGGTGCGCGGATGGCGCAGCGCGTGGAGGAAGGACATCAGCAGCAACGAGACGTAGGTCAGCGCGCAGGCGGCCACGACCGTCAGCAGCAGCACCGCGACATCGCGCCACAGCGCCTCCCCGACACCGCCGAACACCCCCGACAGCCCGAAGACGACGACCGCCAGCAGGGCGTAGAGGACGGCGAGGCACACCGTCACAGCAGTTCTCATCGACGGACTCGCTTCCCCTGGTGTCGGTCCCGGCCGATCCTAGCGAGCAGGCCCGCCCCGCAGGCGGG
>JAKDUN010000070.1 GCA_030457675.1 Brachybacterium sp.
CGCACCGGCCGGCTCACCCCGGGCGGCGCCCAGGCCGATGCCCGCACCGTGCGCGGCCACCGGGTGATCACCCGCGAGGTGCACGAGGCCGATGGGCGCATCATCCTGCAGCTGCTGCACGCAGGCCGCTACGCCTTCCATCCCCTGGCCGCCTCGTCGGCCGCCGGGAAGTCCAAGCTGTCCCCGTTCCGGGCGCGGCGCCTGACCCGCCGCGGGGTGGGCCGCACCGTCGGGCACTTCGCCGAGGCGGCCCGCCACGCGGTCGAGGCCGGCTACGACGGCGTCGAGATCATGGGATCCGAGGGCTACCTGCTGAACCAGTTCCTCGCCCCGGCGACCAACCGGCGCCGGGACCGGTGGGGCCGCGGCGCCGAGGGCCGGCGGGCACTGCCGCTCGCCGTGGCCGCCGCGGTGCGCGAGGCGATCGGTGAGGACGCCCTGCTGAGCTACCGCCTCTCCCTGCTGGACCTGGTCCCCGGTGGCCAGACCTGGGAGGAGACCACCACGCTCGCTCGCGGCCTCACCGAGCGCGGGGTCGACGTGCTCTCCTCCGGCATCGGCTGGCACGAGGCTCGAGTCCCCACGATCGTCACCTCGGTGCCACGCGCCGCCTTCGCCGAGAACACCGCAGCGCTGCGCGAGCTGGTCGACGTGCCGGTGATCGCCTCGAACCGGATCCACGATCCGGCGGTCGCCGAGGAGGCCCTCGCCAGTGGCCAGGCGGATCTGATCTCCATGGCCCGGCCGCTGCTGGCGGATCCGCACCTGCCGCGCAAGCTCGCCGAGGATCGCGCCGCTCAGGTCGTCGCCTGCATCTCCTGCAACCAGGCCTGCCTGGACAAGGTGTTCGAGGGCAAGCGGGCCAGCTGCCTGGTCAACCCGCGCGCCGGGCACGAGACGGAGCTGGTGCTGAAGCCGGTGATCGAGCGCCGTGCCCGCAAGGTCGCCGTCGTCGGCGCGGGGCCCGCCGGACTCGAAGCCGCCCTCGCCGCCGCCGAGCGCGGCCACATCGTCACCCTGTTCGAGGCCACGGCCGAGATCGGCGGACAGCTGCGGCTGGCCGCCCGCATCCCCGGCAAGGAGGACTATGCGCAGGCGCTGCAGTCCTGGCGGATGCGGCTGGCGGCCGCAGGCGTCGGGATCCGTCTGGAGACCCGGCCGACGGGCCACGACCTGGCCGGATTCCACGACGTCATCGTCGCCACCGGCGTCACCCCGCGGGAGATCGCACTGCCCGCAGAGGGCGGACCGCAGGTGATCAGCTATGCCGACCTGCTCGAGGGCCGGGCCGAGGCCGGCGACAAGGTGGCGATCATCGGCGCAGGCGGGATCGGGGTCGACGTGGCTGAGTTCCTCAGCGCACCGCGTCCCTCCCCGACCCTGGACATCGGGACCTGGAAGCGGCACTGGGGCGTGGTGGAGGCCGACGAGGAGCATCGCGGCGGCGTCACCACCCGTCCCGTCGAGGAGCCGCGCCGCGAGGTCCACCTGCTCCAGCGCAAGGAGACCCGGATCGGAGCGGGACTGGGCCGCACCACCGGCTGGGTGCACCGGGCGGAGCTGCGCCATGCCGGCGTGATCCAGCATCGCGGCGTCACCTACCGTCACGTCGACGAGCAGGGCCTGCACATCACCGAGGGCGAGCGGGAGGCGGTGCTGGATGTGGACACGGTGGTGGTCTGCGCCGGCCAGGTGAGCGTCGACGAACTGGCCGCGGAGGTCACCGCGGCCCGGAAGGGTCGGGCGCCGCGGGTGCACGTGATCGGCGGGGCCGACGTCGCCGCGGAGCTGGACGCCGAGCGCGCGATCCGTCAGGCGGTCGAGGTGGTGGCGGGACTCTGAGACCTGGAGGGAGGAGGGTGAGACCTGGAGGGAGGAGGGTCAGACCCCCTCGAGCACCTCGCGGGCGATCGGTCCGGCGGTGACCGAGCCGTAGCTGCCGTCCTCGACGAAGGCGGCGACCACCAGATCACCCTGGGCGACGATCACCCAGGAGTGCAGCGTCAGCTCGCCCGCCTCGTTCGTCCACTCGGCAGTGCCGGTCTTGCCGATCACCGGCTCTCCGGGCAGGTCGGCGAACTCATCGAGGCTGCCGTCGGTGACCACGCCGCGCAGCATCTCCTGCATCTGCGCGGTCTCCTCGGCGGTGAGCGGAGTGGGGACCTCAGGAGTGGCCGACGGCTGATCGGCGAGGATCCGCGGGGCGACGGTCTCGCCGTTCTGGACGCTCGCGAGCACCACCGCCATCGTCAGCGGGGAGGCGAGCACCCGGCCCTGCCCGATCATCGCGGCGGCATGCTCGGCACCGGTGTCCTCCGGATCCACAGAACCCATGAAGGCCTCGAGGCCCGTCGGCGCCTCCTGGGCGATGCCGAGCGTGGTCGAGGCGTCGGCGAGGGCGCCCTGGTCCACCGTCTCGTGCTGCAGCAGCATCGCGGTGTTGCAGGAGTGGGCGATGGCGGAGCGCAGCGGCATGGTCCCGAACAGGGAGGGGTCCATCGAGTCGGCGTTCTTGAAGCTGCGTCCTGCGACGACCGCGGTCTCGGGGCATTCGAGCTCGGTGTCCGGGGTGATCCCCGCGCGCAGCAGGGACAGGGCGGTGACGGTCTTGAAGGTCGAGCCGGGGGCGTAGCGGCCGACGAGCCCCACCGGGTAGGACTGGCCCGTCGGCCCGAGGGCGGCGGCGAGCACGTCCCCGGTGGAGGGCTGCAGCGCGATCACGGCCGACGGGGAATCCTCCTCGGCGATCGCGGCGGTGGCCCGGCGCTGCAGGTCATCGTCGAGGGTGATCGGCACGGCGGTGCCGTCGACCGGCTCGATCCGGTGCAGGGATCGCTCGGCGTCGGTGTCCGCGTCGGTCGCGACCACCTCGAGGCCAGCGGTGCCGAGCACCTCGTCGCGGGCCGCGCCGATCACTCCGCCGCCGGCGACGAGGTCCCCGGCCTCGAGCTCCCCGTCGGAGTCCTCGATGTCCTCGGCGCTCGCCTCCTGCAGGGAGCCGAGCACTCCCGGCGCATAGCCGCGGTCGACGGCCAACGGCCGGGTACCGTCCACCGCAAGATAGCCGGTGACCTGCCCGGCGTCGTCCAGCGGGTAGTCGCCGGCGGCCTCCTCGCGAATGGTCAGCGCCGCGACGAAGGCCTCCGGGCCGTGGTCGGCGACGCTCGTCGCATAGCGGTCCTCGTCGATGCCGAGCAAGCCGGCGAGCTCCCGCGCGGCGGGGTCCAGCTCGCCCTCCTCGAGCTGCGTCTTGTCCAGGCCCAGCGTGATCACCGGCAGCTCGCTGAACAGCACGGCGCCGTCGCGATCGGTGATGCTGCCGAGCGCCGGATCGACGGTGGTGAGCTCGAGGTGCTCGGTCGCGGTGAGGTCGGGGGCGAAGGCTGCGGGCTCGAGCTCCGCGCTCCAGCCGTTCTCGCCGCGGCGCAGCATCGCCTGCGTGGTGTACTCCCAGGTCCCGGCCTCGTCCGGGAGGGTCCAGGTCCACTCGAGGGTGGCGGCGCGGGTGCCGTCCTCGGCGCTGCCGGGATCGGCGAGCGCGACCTCGGGGACGGCACCCGCTTCGAGCAGCGGGCCCAGGATGCGTTCGTGCATGTCCGCCGTGTCCGCGTCCGCGCCGGAGGGGACCTCGCCGGCGGAGAGTGCGGCGGCGAGGTCCTCCGCCTCCTGCTCCCCGGAGCCGAATCGGTCTCGCCACAGCAGGCCACCGACCACCAGTGCGGCGATCGCGAGCACGGCGACGAGGGCGAGGAGGAGGCTGCGACGGCGCGATGTGGCAGAAGCGGAGGGCATGGCCCCATGCTCCCACCTAGACTCGGCCACATGTCCCGTGTGCTCCACACCGCCCAGGCGCTCGTCGACGTCATCCTCGAGATCGACGATCTGCCGCCGCGCGGCGGCAACGCCAATGTGCGCCGCGAGCAGAAGTACGCCGGCGGCGCCGTCACCACGCTGATCGCCGCCGCCCGCACCGACGCGGAGGCGGTGCACGGCGGCGCGCACGGCACGGGCCCGAACGGCGACCTGATCCGGGAGGCACTGGCCCGGGAGGGGGTGATCCTCTCCGATGCGCCGCGTCCCGACGCCGACACCGGGTACTGCACGGTGCTGTTGGAACCGTCGGCCCAGCGGACGTTCCTCACCGTGTACGGGGCGGAGCGGCAGATCACCGCAGAGTCATTGGCGACCCTGGACCCGCAGGTCGGGGACCTGGTGTGCGTCTCCGGGTACAGCCTGTTCGCCCCCACCCGGGAGCCGCTGCTGGAGTTCCTCGAGTCACTGGATGAGGGGGTGGACGTGGTGCTGGATCCCGGTGACCCCTTCGCGGATTTCCCGTACGAGGTCCAACAGCGGGTGCTGGCCCGCACCACGGTGTGGACGTCCAACGCCGACGAGGCGCGGGCGCTCACCGACCTCGATGCCCTCGAGGACACTCCCGAGGCGATCCGTCGGCGACTGCGTCCGGGGGCAGTGGCGATCGTGCGCGACGGCGACCGCGGCTGCCTGGTGTTCCATCACGGCCGCGGCACCGAGATCCCCGCCTTCCCGATGACGCCCGTGGACACCAACGGCGCCGGCGACACCCATACCGGGGTGCTGCTGGCCGAGCGGGCCTTCGGTGCGGACTGGGAATCCGCCGCCACCCGCGCGAACGCGGCGGCCGCGATCGCGGTGACCCGCCGCGGGACCGAGAGCGCCCCGACTCGCGACGAGGTCGACGCGTTCCTCTCCTGAGGCGCACCGCCTGAGCCCGGCGTCCCCATCGTCCCGGCGCACGTCCAGGACCGGGCCGTACGATGGAGGCGCGCGTCACCTTCGATCCGAGTCAGGAGACCATGGCCGAGTCGACCTTCCACGATTTCTCCGCGCTCACCATCGAGGGTGAGCGCCGGGAGATGAGTGAATACCGCGAGCGTCTGGTCCTCGTCGTCAACATCGCCACCGAGTGCGCGTTCACCCCGCAGCTGACGAGCCTGCAGGAGCTCAGCGACCGCTACGCCGAGCACGGCTTCACGGTGCTCGGCTTCCCCTCGGACCAGTTCCATCAGGATCCCGGCACCGACGAGGAGACGCAGGAGGTCTGCACCTCCACCTACGACGTCCGGTTCCCCCTGTTCTCGAAGATCGACGTCAACGGGCCCACCGCGCATCCGCTGTGGAAATGGATGTGCGCGCAGAAGGCCGGGGTGATCGGCGGACGCATCGCCTGGAACTTCACCAAGTTCCTCATCGACGGCGAGGGCAGGGTGCTGCGGCGCTACGCCCCGCTGGTCCCGCCCATACGCATCGCCCGACGGATCGAGAGCGAACTCGGCCTGCGGTGACCGGCACCCACCACGGTTGGTAGCGTGGGTCACAGACTTCACCACCTGAGAAAGAGGGGGAACACATGGAAGGCGTCATCGTCATCCTGGTCGTCATCGTCGGCGTCCTGATACTCGCCGCGATCGTCGCGGCGCTGCTCTTCGGCGGACTGCGCACCTCGCTGATGTTCACGGTGCACACGCAGGAAGCGGTCATCGTCGAGAGGTTCGGCAAGTTCAAGCGCGTCGCGCAGGCCGGTCTGAACTTCAAGACCCCCTTCATCGACAACACCACCCGTCCGGTCTCGCTGCGCGTGCAGCAGCTCGAGGTGAACATCGAGTCCAAGACCAAGGACAACGTGTTCGTCAACGTCCCGGTCGCGGTCCAGTACAAGATCCGCGACGAGCAGGTCGTGGACGCGTACTACAAGCTGTCGAACCCCGAGGCGCAGATCCGCTCCTACGTGTTCGACACCGTGCGCTCGGCGCTGTCCGGTCTCGAGCTGGATCAGGCCTTCGAGTCGAAGGACGACATCGCCCGCAGCGTCGAGTCCACGCTCTCGGAGCGCATGCGCGAGTTCGGCTTCTACATCATCAACACGCTGGTCCAGGACATCTCCCCGGACCAGCGGGTGCGCGACTCGATGAACTCCATCAACGCCGCCCAGCGTGACCGGGTCGCGGCCCAGTCGCTCGCCGAGGCGGACAAGATCAAGCGCGTCACCCAGGCCGAGGCCGAGGCGGAGTCCAAGCGCCTCCAGGGTGAGGGCGTCGCCGCGCAGCGGAAGGCGATCGCGCTGGGCATCGCCGAGCAGTACGAGATGCTGCGCAAGGTCGGCATCGAGAACTCCGCCGAGCAGCTGCTGCTGATGACCCAGTACTTCGACACCATGCAGGACGTGGCCCGCAACGGCCGCTCCAACGTGCTGTACCTGCCCTCGAACCCGGGTGCCGTCGCCTCCATGGGCGACGAGATCCGCACCGCGATGCTGCAGTCGCAGGCCGCGGCCGAGGCGAGCCAGGACGCCGATGCGCACGACGTCGAGGACCGTCGGCGTGCCTCTGCGGATCAGCAGCGCGAACAGGCGGAGGCCAAGGCCACCCAGGCCCGTCAGCAGGCCGAGCAGCGTGCCCGGGAGGCACGGCAGCAGAGTCAGGGATCGCCGCAGCAGCAGCCTCCATGGGCGCATCCGGGATCAGCCGACCAGCTCTGATCCTCTCCTCGACCAGGGCCCGGGACGCGATGGCGTCCCGGGCCCTGGTGCGTTCCGTGGCTCACCGGCCCTCGGGAGCCCTCGAACGCGCCGTCCTGAGGCCGGTCCTGGACTTCGGTGTCGGTGCTCCCCTCTAAGGTAGGGGCAGCGACGGAAGGGGCAGGCAGCGATGCTGATCGACTTCGGATGGACGGCCGACGGGGCCGCCTGGACCGACGCCCGCGGCGGGACGCAGGGCCGGGTGCGGCTGGGGCCCCGCGGGCTCGTGCAGCTGCTGCAGACGCGTCTGGGGCTCACCCGGCCGGGGGTGGAGCAGGCGGTGCGGATCGCCCAGTACATGGAGCTGCTGCGCACCCACCTCGGCTCGGGCGAGGAGTTCTGGCCCGCCCGCTCCTTCGCCGTGGACCCGTGGAGCACCGCCGCACAGCTGCTGCGCTGGCGTGATGCCGCGGTGGAGACCGGCTGGCGAGCGGCCGAGGCGGAGGGCGAGCTGCCCGCTCGACTGGACAGCGTGCGCGCCCTGGAGCGCTCGCTGAGCGTCGGTGTGACCGGCTCCCTCGCCCCTTCCGCCGCCGATGATCTCGCCGAGGTGATCGCGCTGCTCGAGGACGAGGCGGCAGGATGGCCGCTGGGGATCGAGGAGATCCTGCTGCAGGAGGAGCCCGCCGCGCTGCCCGGGATGTGGCCGCGGCTGCTGAGGGCGCTGGAGGCGGCGGGGGTGCGCTGCGTGCATGCCGCGCAGGAGCTGCCCGGTGCGCCGTCGCTGCACGTTCTCGAGGCGCTGGACGAGTGGTCCGCGGCCGATGCCGCCGCCCGCTTCCTGGCCGCCGACGGGGAGGGACCGGAGACGGTGCTCGCCTCAGCGGATACCGACGTGCTGGATCGGGCGCTGCACCGGCGCGGGTTGCCGGCGATCGGCCGCGTCGGACCCTCCCGCGACCGGGCGCATCACCAGGTCCTGGGACTGTTCCTCGACGTCGCGACCGCGCCGGTGGATGTCCACCAGCTGGCCGCCCTGCTCGATCTGCGGGTGCTGCCGGGAGTCGACGGCGACGCCGAGCCCGTGGGCCTGGTGCCCGCTGCCGCGCGTCGCCGGTTGCTGGGAGCACTGGGCCGCGAGCCCGGCGTCGGCGGGCCCGCCTGGCGGCAGGCGCTGGCCTCGCTCGAGGCCGACGGTCTCGAGAAGCCGCTCGCGGCGGCGCGGGAGATCGACCGCCTGGTCTCCGCTCCCCTGGCGGGAGACGCGCTGCGACCGCGGGAGGTGTCCCGGCGGCTCGACTGGCTGGTGCAGCGCCTGCGCGCCGTGGCCCGCGGAGAGGGCGAGCTGCTGGCGAGCCTCGCCCAGGTCCAGGTGCTGCAGCAGGTCCTCGGCATGCTCGATCCCGAGGTGCCGCTCGCCCGCCGCACCCTGCAGCAGATCATCGATGCCTGCGGCGGCTCAGGGCCCTCGCCCCGGGCGGTCCGCGAGGTCTCCGACTGGTCTGTGACCACCCGCCCCGCCCAGCTCCCCGCCGGTGGAGGGACCGTGCTGTGGTGGGGTCCGTCGGCCGATGACGCGCCGCGCACGATGCGCTGGGACCGGGCGGAGATCACCGCGCTGCAGGCCGCCGGCGGGCATGTCCTCGAGGCCGCGGAGGTCGCGGCCCTGCAGATCGACGCCGATCTCGCGGGACTGCGCCGGGCCGATTCCGTGGTGGTCGTGCTGCCCGGCCCGCGCTGCGAGGAGACGCCGGGCCCCAGTGGCCTGCTCGCCCATCTCGAGGCCGCGGCCGGCCGGGAGCGGCTGAGCCCCGAATCCCTGCTCGCTGATGGCGCCTGGAGCCTCGCCGGGCGGTCCCTGCCGGTGACGGTGCCGGCCGTGCAGCGTCCCGAGCAGCCGCAGGAGCCGGTGCGCCATATCCGCCCGGCGCCGCATCTGCTGCCGACGCGGCTGTCCTTCACCCAGGCCTCCTCCCTGCTCGCCTGTCCCCAGCACTGGGCGCTCGAGTACGCGCTCGGCATCCGCCCGGCCGAGGTCGCCGTGCTGCCCACCGGGCCGCGGATGATCGGCACCCTGCTGCACGCCGTCGTCGAGACCCTCGTGCAGCAGCGCTTCGATCCCGAGCTCGGCGGGGCCACGCTCGAGGTGCCGGATCCGCAGGAGATCGAGGCGACCTTCGATGCACTGGTCCCCCAGCTCGCCTCGGAACTGGACCTGCCCGGCCGCCGCGCGGAACGGGCCGAGGTGCGCGAGCACGCCGTCCGCTCACTGCGCGAGCTGTTCACCGGCACCGCCCGGGCCGGGCTGCGGATCACCGGCACCGAGTCCCGCTTCGCGGTGCCCTGGACCCTCCCGCTCGCGGGCGGCGCCCGGACCGTCGAGTTCCGCGGCAGTCGGGACGTGGACGCGGTCGATGCGAACGGCCGGGCGACGGTGCTGGACCTGAAGTGGTCCCGCAGCCGCACCCGCTACGGCGACCTGTATGACACCGGCGAAGCGATCCAGCTCGCCTCCTACGCCTGGACCCTCGCCCAGGAGGACCCCGGCGCCCCACCCGCGGACGCCGGCTACTTCCTGCTGCGCAGCGGCGAGTTCGTCTCCGCGGATCCGGCGCTGGACCCGCACCGGCGGGATCCGATGGACGTCGCCGAGTCGTGGCGTCGGATGGAGTCCGCGGTGACCGGAGTGCTCGACGAGATCGCCGCCGGCACCGTGCGTGTCGGCTGCCAGGAGCTGCTGGCCGCTGCCGGGCTCGACGTCGACGCCCCCTGGGACAAGCGCACCCGCGCCACCACCAAGGCCCGGCAGGCCGCCCGCGAGGCCGGCGGCCTGCTGATCGAGAACCACTGCGCACGCAGCGAGCACGCCCAGCTCTGCGGGCTGACGGGAGACTGGCGATGAGCCCCACCTTCACCCTGATCAACGCGTCGGCCGGGTCCGGCAAGACCCACACCCTCACCCACGAGATCGCCGAGCGGATCGCCGAGGGGCTGGATCCCTCCGAGCTGATCGCGACCACCTTCACCACCAAGGCCGCCGCCGAGCTGCGGGACCGGGTGCGCCGCACCCTGCTCGAGCGCGGGCAGCTCGAGGCCGCCCGCGGCATCGACAGTGCCCTGATCAGCACCGTGAACTCGGTCTCCGGCGATCTGCTGCGCGAGTTCGCGCTCGACGCCGGGATCTCCCCCGAGGTGCAGGTGCTCGACCAGGACCGTCAGAAGATCGCCTTCCGTGCCGCGATCGACGAGACCGCTGCCCTGGCCGGGGCCCGGGCCTCGGATCTGCTGGCCCGCACCGAGCACGACGGCGAGGAGGACCCGGACCGGCCCTACGCCACCACCCCCTCGTGGCGGGCGCACGTGCGCGACCTCGCCGCTCGGGCACGCACCAACCTGGTGGATGCCCCGGCGCTGCGGGACGGGGCCGACGCCGCCTGGCAGGAGTACCAGCAGGCGGCGTTGCCGGCGGCGGCGGGCGAGGACCGGCGCCCGGCCTGGCTCGCCCAGCTCGACCTGGCGCTCGAGGGGCTCCGGGCCGAGGTGCACAGCTCGGAGGCCGGGGACGGGCCGTTCACCGAGAAGGGCGCGGGGACGGTCCGCACGCGTCTCGAGTCGCTCGCCGCGCTGCGCCGCCAGGTCGCCGATCCGGCGCGGGCGCCCTGGTCCGCCTGGGCGAAGCTCGCCGCCGTCGCGGCCGGGAAGGCCGCCGATCCTGCCGCGACAGGCTATGTGTACAGCAAGGACGTCGACCTCGCGCTGCTGGGGGTGGCGGGGATGGTCCAGGCCGAGCTGCTCACCAGCCCTGTGCTGCACCAGGACATCCGCTCCCTCATCGAGCTGGTGATGGGCACCGCTGCGGATTCCCTCGACGCCTACCGGACGTTCAAGGATGAGCTGGGGCTGATCGACTTCGTCGACCAGGAGGTGCGGACCCTCGATCTGGTGCGCTCCTCCTCCCGGGCGCGAGAGGTGATCGCCTCACGCTTCCACCTGCTCGCGGTCGACGAGTTCCAGGACACCTCTCCCGTGCAGCTGGCGCTGTTCCTGGAGCTGTCCCGTCTGATCGACGACAAGATCTGGGTGGGCGATCCGAAGCAGGCGATCTACGGGTTCAGGGACGCGGATCCGGCGCTGATGCTCGGCATCATGGCGCAGATCGAGGCCGGCAGCTCCGGCCTGGGCACGGCCTCGGTGCGCGATCTCGAGCACTCCTGGCGCTCACAGGAGCCGGTGCTCGACCTGGTCAACGCCGTGTTCCCGCAGGTCTTTCCCGAGCTTCCCCGCCACCGCGTGGTGATGGATGCGGCGCCGGCGGCGGTCGCACAGCGGGCGGAGGCCGGGCATGTCGCCGGTCGCCTGGAGGCCTGGCTGCCCGAGGTGCCCAAGAAGCTCACCTATCCGCAGCATGCGACGGCGGTGGCCGACGGCATCCTCACCCTGCTCGACCAGCCCCGCACCTCCCCCGCGGACATCGCCGTGCTGGTGCGCTCCAACCGCCGCGCTGCCGAGGTGGTCGAGGCACTCGGCGCACGCGGGGTCCCGGCCTCGGGCGAGGGCGTGCCGATCCTCGCCTCCCGGGAGGGACGCCTGGTGCGCGCCGCACTCGCGGTCACCCTGGACCTCTCGGACACCCTCGCCCTCACCGAGCTGGTGGACCTGCTGCCCGACCATGCCGCCCACGGCACCTGGTTCGGGGACCTCGCGCAGGCACCGGACCGCGAGGGACGGTCGGCGGTGTTCGCGAGGTGGTGGCAGGACCCCACGCTCGCCGGGCTGCGGGACCTGCGTGAGGACTGCATCTCCCTGACCCCCGTGGAGATGGTCACCGCGCTGGTGGATGCCCTGGACCTGCCCGAGCGGATCCGGGCCTGGTCCACCCCCGATCAGCGCCTGCGCACCCTGGACGCACTGCGGAAGGTCGCCGCGCAGTACGCCGACCGGGCCCGTGCCGACTCCTCCCCCATCACGCTGACCGGGCTGCGGATCGAGCTCGACGCGGTGGAGCAGGGCCCTGACCTCACCGGCGCCCCGGACACCGTCTGGGTGGGGACCATCCACGGCGCCAAGGGCCTGGAGTGGCCGCAGGTGGTGGTGATGCTCGACCACGATCCGACCGAGCGCGACCAGACCGCGGGCAGCTTCGTCGTCCCCGCCCCGCAGCTCGACGTCGCCGCTCCGCTCGCGGACCGCTCCCCGCGGTACTGGCCCGGCGTGCTGGCCCGGTACGCGCCGTTGCAGGAGGCCCTGGCGCAGTCCGCGCATGCGCGGCGTCGGACCGGGGCGGAGCAGGAGGAGTCCGGGCGCCTGCAGTACGTCGCCTTCACCCGCTCGGCCGACGTCACCGTGCTCAGCGGGGACGGCTCGGCGCCGGTGCTCGATGGGTTGGTCCCCGCCGAGTCGGAAGAGGCCGAGCCGCTGCTGGCGTGGTCCGCCGGGGGTGAGGCGATCCGGGTGCGCGGTGGCGGATCGCTGCCTGCCGTGGTGCGTTCCCCCCGCGGCGAGCTCGCCGAGAGGGCCGACGGGTACCGCGCACGCCGCAGCCCGCTCGCGGCGACGGACCTCTCCGGCCCGGCACCGGTGCGGGCCGAGCGGGCCCGGGCCCGGTTCCAGGCCTCCGGCGTCGACTCGGCGGACGACCTGGGTGAGGTGCTTCCGCCGCGGACGATCGGCCGCCGCCTGGTGCCCGGCGGCGGCCCGCAGTGGGAGCGGGTCGGGGAGGCCGTGCACGCCTACCTCGCCCTGCCGCTCGCGCACCTCAGCGCGGCGCAGCAGGAGAACGCGGCCGCGCGGCTGGTTCAGCGCTGGGCGGTGTCGCGGGCCGTGGATCCCGGCGTGCTGCGGGAGGCGGGAGACGCCTGGGCGCGCTTCCTCGCCGAAGAGTTCCCCGACGCTGAGGAGCTCACCGAGCAGCCGATCACCTGGTGGAACGAGGAGGACCAGGTGATGGAGGGCTGGGTCGACACCCTGCTGCGAATGCCCGACGGGCAGATCGTGCTGGTGGACCACAAGTCGTATCCGGGCGATGATCCGGTCGAGCATGTGCGGGAGAAGTATCTGGGGCAGATGACGACCTACTCGCGGGCGCTGGCCGCGGCGGGCCGGGCACCGGAGCGGATCCTGATGCATCTTCCGCTGCGGGGCGAGGTCATCGAGATCGAGCTGGCCGCGCATGTCCGCTGAGCTGAGCACCGAGCAGGCCGTCGACGCCGCGCTGACCCTGCTGGACGAGGCACGGCGCAGCGGCGGGCGGCGGCTGCTGGGGATCGCGGGTGCGCCCGGGGCCGGGAAGTCGACGCTGACGTCGCTGCTCGCCGAGCGCGTGCCCGCAGGGTCCTGCGTGGTGGTGCCGATGGACGGCTTCCACCTCGCGGATGTGTCGCTCC
>JAKDUN010000071.1 GCA_030457675.1 Brachybacterium sp.
AGCCCTGGGAGCTGCGGGGGGTGGGGTCGTCCGCCCGGGCGGTGAGGATGATCGGGTCCCCGGCGGGGGCCGGCCGCGGGGGGGCCCCGGGGGGCCCTGCCGGGGGCCGCCGCCGTCGTCGTGCGGGCCGCAGGCGCGGCCGGCCGCTGGGAGGCCTCGGCCCGCGGACGGCCTCGGCGGGCTCACCCGGCGGGTGGTACCTCGGCGAGTCCGAACTCGCGTACCTGTACCCACTTCCCGCCGGGATTGGTCCCGGTCGCGCGGAGGCGGCCGTACTTCGCCTCGAACGGCTCCGCCAGGGTCGCCTCTGCGACGGGCTCGCCGGTGGTGGCCCCGACTTGTGTCCAGCTGTCGCCGTCGGCAGAGAGTTCGAGCACTCCGTGGTAGATCTGATCACCCGAGGTGGTGTCGCTGCGGGCCATCTGCACGCGCACGAATCCGATCGGGTGGCTCTCCTCGAGCTCGACGCGGATCTCGTCGCCGTCCTGTGGGGCGCGGGAGGACCAGTAGAAGGTGGACAGGTCGCCGTCGACCATCCGCTGCGGAAGGTAGTCCTGATAGGTGCCGATCGTGGTGGTGGCCGTGCCGGGCAGGCCACGGAAGGGCAGTGAGGGATCGTACGGCAGGACGGCGCGCAGCTCCTCCCAGGCCCGGGAGGCGAAGGTCTCGAACCGTCCATCGCCGACGGAGGGGACGATCTGGTCCTCCCGATACACCCCGTCCGCTCTCTGGTCGGGAACGGTCGCCTTCCCCGCCTCCGCGACGTGGGCTCCCACGCGGGCGGCGGCCGCCGACGCATCCTCCGGCCGGTCCTCCGCGAGCGCGACGAGCATCTCGACCTGGGCGAGCAGCCCGTCGGCCCAGTGCTCCGCAGCGATGATCCACGGACGCGTGTCCTGGTGGAACTCGGCGTACGCCATCGAGGCCAGGACCTCGTCCAGGGCGGTGATGGCCTCCAGACGGTTCTGGAGGTCCTGCCCGCTCGGGTCGCCGGCCTCGTACGCCGCCCAGAAGTCCTCGATGTCCGCCCCGAGCTCGGGCGCCGACGGGGATCCCGAGCGGTAGGGCCAGTTCTGATTGAGGTCCGCGAAGACCCGCAGAGCGGTCCGTACCTCCTCGTCCGCGCCTGCGAGCTCGTCGAGCACGGCCGCCCAGGACCCCCACGGGTCGTAGGCGGGTGGGTTCCAGCAGTAGTCGCCGTAGTTCGCCAGCGAGATCAGCGAGGCGTAGGGCTCGATCATGGGGTTGGCGGTGAAGCCGGCCAGCAGCTCGTGCAGGGAGTCGTCACGGCCGTCGAGCGGGTTGAGGAACAGGCGGTCGCGGCGGCCGTCGTTCACGGGGAAGTTGTCCCAGATGAACAGGTGGTCGGTGTGGTAGCTCGCGACCGCGCGGGCGACGGATTCCTCGGTGATCGACGGGGAGAACACTCCCTCACCGGTCCACTGGATGCGGATGTCGGAATCCGCGCCGGTGCCGAAAGCGGTCTTGTAGTCGCTGGGACCGGAGCCGGCGTAGTGGGTGGGGACGGTCTGCAGGGGGTCCAGTCCGTTCACGTCCACGTATTCGCTCTGGACCCGATTCAGGTAATGCACCTGGGCCGCGGCGAGGGAGTCGAACCTGGCGGCGTCCTCCTCGCCGAGATCGGTGGGGATGTCGTCGAGGGCGATGTAGAAGCTGCTCACACCGAGGTCCCGCAGCTGCTCGAACTTCGTCACGGTGGCCTCGAAGTCCGCGTCGCTGCCGTAGGTGATGTCGTTGCCGGGCGAGAGGGCGTAGGTGAAGTCCACGTGGTGGGCGTTCGCGGTCTCCACCAGCTCAGCGAGACGGTCCAGCTCGTCGCCCTCGTAGAGTTCGCGCCATTTCGAGCGCAGCAGCAGATCATCCTTCGGGGTGTAGATATAGGTGTTGAGCTTGTGGGCCCCGTAGAAGGCGAAGTGGTCCAGGCGCGACTGGTGCGACCAGGGAATGCCGTAGAACCCCTCGATGGCCCCGCGGATCTCCATCAGCGGCTCGTCGCGCACCAGAACGGCGGGAATCTGCGAGGTGCCGGCCAGGAGCTGGCGCAGGGTCTGGACGGCGTAGTACGTGCCCCGGGCGTCCCGGCCGGCGAGCACGGCCACGGGACCGCGGTCGCGGCCGGTGGCCAGAACATACCCGTCAGGGGCGAGATCGCCCGGACCGTCGACGCCGAGGCGCGCGAGAGCGGGGGCCACCGTCGGGTTGTCCTCCGTGGAGCCGAGGTGGATCCGGGAGCCGTGGGCGGTGGTGCTCGTGTCGGTCGCGAGGACGACGTCGACGGGCCCGCCGGGGCGCTCGAGCAGGGCCTCCAGAGCGGCCAGCGCCGCGGGGTCGGTGTCCGGGCCGACGATGATCGAGACCTTCCCACTGAGGTTCACGCCGTGCTCGCTCGGTTCCATCGCGCTCGGTCGTGGTCGCACCACAGGCAGCTCTCCGCCGTCCGGGGACGCGAGCGCCGCAGTGCCGGGCAGGGCCGCGACGCCGCCCAGGGCGAGGCCGAGGCCGAGGACGCCGCGGCGCGACAGGACGGCCGCGCCGGGGAGTCATGAGGAGGTGACGGACGAGGTCGTCGAGGGTGTGTCTCGATTCACGTGGGGGCCTTTCTGGGTCCGCGAGCGTCCGCTGGCGTCACGGTGTCGGGGGAGAAGGTTGTGCGCCGCACACCACGCACATGTGACATGCGGCACAGAAGCTCGGCCACCGTAGCAGGGTGCCCCAGGTAGTGAAAAGGCCTTGCATAATGTCCCCCTCGGGTGGAGGGCGGCCATCATTCAGTTCTCGCCTCGGCACGCCTCGCCTCCGACGCGATCGCGTCGGCGTTGTGGTGTCAGGCCGGCAGTCATGGTCGGCCGCGCAACCATCGATGAGTCCGACAGTCGTTCTCGCAGTGTTCTATGACGATCGTGTTCGTCACCCCGCGGGTGGTCGACACGATGGGGGCGTCGGGGCGCCTCCGGACGACATCTGTCAGCATTCCGGGGGTGACGCGCCTGGTCGGAGTCTGAGCGGTGCGCCGAAAGGGCGGTGGCCCTCGGGCGCGACCCTCCATCACGGCGATCGGCCATGAAGTGAATTGCGCCCATGCCCGGACGATGACATTCTTGACGATGTGAGCCATGCCACGTAAGGGAGTGGAGCGATGAGTGCACAGTGCACCCATGAAGTGGTCACCGACGACGACGTCGCGATTCGGGCGACCGTGCAGGGGCAGGGTCCACCTTTGGTCTTCCTGCAAGGCGTGATGGGCGATGGCGACCTGGACTGGCGGGCCGTCGCGTCGTACCTGGCCTCGCAGTTCACCTGTCACCTGCCGAGCATGCGGGGTCGGGGGCGCAGCGACGACCACCCGAACCTGCAGCTCGACCGGATCGGCGCGGACTACGCCGCCTATGTCGAGGACCTCGGGGAGCCGGTGGGGCTCGCCGGATGGTCCGCCGGCGCCGGACATGCCCTGGCCGTGGCGTCGCGATCTGACGCGGTCAGAGCCACCGCCCCGTACGAACCGATGGCCAGCATGCTGATGGCCCAGGAGGAGCGGGCGGAGCTGATCGGCGCCCTCGCCCGCGGCCGCGAGTTGGTCGAGCAGGGTGACCTGTCGGGCGCGATGCGCGCCTTCGCCGCTTTCCCCTTGACCCCCGACGACATCGCGGCTGCGGACGATGCGGGCTACTTCGAGTCCACCGCCGGCTATTCGCCTCACCTGCTGGAGGTGTTCCAGCAGCTGGCGGAGTACGACGGCCCGATGCCCGAGGACCCGGAACTGCTGAGCGCCATCAACGGCCCGGTGCTGGTGCTGCACGGGTCGCAGACCCGGGCTTTCTTCACGGCGAGCGCGCAGCACATCGTCGATCATGTGCACGACGCGCGAGCCGGCACGATCGCCGGTGCCGGGCACGCCGGCCCGTTGACACATCCCGAGGTGGTTGCGGAGCAGCTTTCGAGGTTCTTCGACCCTGTCGTCGCCTCGGGCTGAGGTGACCGTACAGGCGCCCCACTGCGGGTCGCCGAGGCACCGATCCGTGGAGCGAGACGGCGGCGTCGAACGCGGCCAGTGGAGAGGAGGCGACCTCGCAGTTCAGGTGGCGTCGGGGCGCGCTCCGCCCTCCGATCGCCTCTCGGTGACCACGTTGCTCCGGAAACAGTGCCGCCTCGGAGGGGCCGGTCCGGTCTCGATGGCGATCAGGCCGCTGCGCTCGATGATCGACGCCGGGATCTCGCAGTACCCGCCCGGTCTTCCCCTGCGGGCACCTGGGTCCAGTGTCGAGAGTCACCGACGAGCATTTCGTGTGCTCTGCACTGGCGATTCGGCGCGTGGTGAGCGGTCTGCAGCAATAGCTGCAGGAGCATCGGTGAGTCGTGCTCGAGCCGTGCTCAACGCGGTGGTCCCGCGCCCACCCCCGGGGCGCTCGCCCCGCTCAGTCTGCGTGAGAACGAGTGCCGGGTGCGGGACTCGAACCCGCACGCCCTTGCGGACAGCGCATTTTGAGTGCGCCGCGTCTACCATTCCGCCAACCCGGCTCGCCCCCCATGCAGGAGGGCTGGATTAGGATACCGCTGATGACCACCGGCCTCGACCCCGTGGATGCTGCGCACCCCCGGAGAGGCCCCTTTCGAGACACAGGGCGACATGACTGACGATACGAACTCCCTTCCCGACGACGCCCAGGACGGTGCCCGGGATGATGCGCAGCCGCAGCCGCAGCCCCAGGCGGAGGCGCCGCGCCGCACTGCCGTGGTGGCCGAGGACGAGAGCCTCATCCGAATGGACATCGTCGAGTCGCTGACCGAGGCCGGCTTCGATGTGATCGCCGCCGTCGGCGACGGCGAGAGCGCCGTGGCCAAGGCCCGCGAGCTGCGACCCGACGTCGTGGTGATGGACGTCAAGATGCCGCAGATGGACGGCGTCACCGCGGCCGAGCAGATCGGCGAGGACAACCTCGCCCCCGTCGTGATGCTCACCGCCTTCTCCCAGGCCGAGCTCGTCGAGCGCGCCCGGGACGCCGGTGCGATGGCGTACGTGGTCAAGCCCTTCACCCCGGCGGACCTCCTGCCGGCGATCGAGATCGCCGTCTCCCGCTACCAGCAGATCACCCAGCTGGAGTCCGAGATCGCGGATCTGGGCGAGCGCTTCGAGACCCGCAAGCGGGTGGACCGGGCCAAGGGCCTGCTGCAGACCAACATGGGGCTGAGCGAGCCCGAGGCGTTCCGCTGGATCCAGAAGACGTCGATGGATCGTCGCCTGACCATGCGAGAGGTTGCCGACGCCGTCGTGGACCAGCTGGGCGGCCCGAAGGACTGACCGGAGAACGTCCGGGCCCGGGGTGGGCCGGACGCAGAGGGGGACGGCACGACGATGGCGATCACACGACGCGACCTGGTGCGCGGTCTCGGCGCGGGGATCCTCGGGGTCGGTGTGATGAGCGGTTGCGGGCGCGGTCGGGGTGGTGACCCGCCGTCGCCCGCCCCCACCGCTGAGGCGCTCGAGGAGCCCGACATCCCACTGGTGATCGGACAGCTCGGTGCCGCCTATGGCCGGATGGCCGCCTTCGAGGAGGCGATCGCCGTCTCCCTCGAGGAAGCACGGATCGACGTGAACGCGCGCTGGGAGGGCCTGTTCGGCCATGAGGCCGTCCTCCTGGAGCGCCATGTGATGCAGGAGCCCGGCGAGGACCTCACCGGTGTCATCGAGGAGCTGGCCGGGGCGGGCGCGACCTGCCTGATCACCTCGATCGACGAGGAATCGCTGATCGCGGCGATGCCTGCGATCGTCGCGGCGGGGATGGCGGTGATCGACGTGTTCACCTCCGGCATGAGCGTGCGTGCCGATGACGTGCAGACCTCGAACCTGCTGATGCGCCTGTCGCCCGACGACACGATCCTCGCGGCGCGGTACAGCGAGATCGCGCTGGGCGCGGAGTCCGACAGGGGAGGGGCACCGGGAACGGTCGCCTTCCTCTCCGAGGACACCGCCCAGGGGCGCAGCCTCCTCCACGAGCTGGAGTTCTACCTGAACCCGCGCAGTGGCCGGATCGTGTCCGAGCAGTTCTATGCGGTCGGGGAGATCGGTGACATCGGCGCGCGGGTGGAGGCCGTCCTGCAGGAGCCACCCGCGCTGCTGGTGCTCAACGGCGGCCAGGAGTCGGCGCCCTTCCTCTCCGCGCTGTACGAGGCGACGTTGGACGAGGGCAACCGCCCCACGATCGAGATCCCCGCCCGGCTCTCCCCGGCGGCCACCGTCGACTACTCGCAGCTGCCCCTCGCGGAGGACCTGGTCCCGAAGTGCCTGGCCTCCGCCACCGGATACCAGCCGGGGGGCGAGATCTCCGAGGAGCACGTCGCGATGATGCTCAACCGCAGCAGTGACTTCCTGCGCACGGGCTACGCCTATTCGCAGCAGGGCTACGACGCCTTCATCATGGCCTGCCTCGCCGCGCAGCACGCGCTGTCGGTGAAGGGCACGGCACTGGCCGCGGCGGTCCCGGCGATCCTCACCGGCTCCGAATCCTGCACCGACTACGAGGGCTGCCGACGGGTGATGCAGACGGCGCTCGAGGCAAAAGGACGTGCGACGGTCGCCTACACCGGTCGGATGGGGAAGCTCGAGCTGGGTCCACAGTCCGATGCCCGGGTCGGGACGCTGCGCTCGTACTCCTGGTCCGCCGCGCACGAGCTGGAGGACGGCGAGGCGACGGCGTTCGAGTCCGCCGAGTGATCCGGCGCCGCTGAGCGGCCCGTCCTCAGCGCGGAGGCAGCAGCTGGGTGGCCACGGTCACGGTGCTCAGCAGGCGGTCCTGCTCATCACGGACATCGACCAGATAGCTGGCCACCTGGCGTCCCAGATGCCGCGGGGTACAGGACGCGACGACCTCTCCGCTGCGGGCCGAGCGGTGGTGCAGCGCCGAGACCGACGTGCCCACGGCCTGGGCCCCGTCACCGTGGACGGCGCGGGCCTGCAGGATCGCGGCGAAGGAAGCGATGGACTCCGCCAGGGCGATCGTCGCACCGCCGTGGAGGAGCCCGGCCGGCTGGGTATTGCCCGGAACGGGCATCGAGGCCGTGCCGCCGCCCGCGTCCAGGGTCAGCAGCTCGATCCCGCAGCGCTCGATGAGCGTCCCGCGCAGCAGCGGGGCGAAGTGCTCGCGCAGCTCCTCACTGACCGGCGGCGCGGAGGGAGCGCCTCCGGGGGCCGGCGGGGTCGACGAGCGATCATTGGCGAGGGAAGGGTCGGTCATGCCTCGAGGGTGCCACAGCCGAGCAGACCGCGAGGGCAGTGTCGACGTGGGAGACTGCTCCCCATGAGTGCGAGTGACACCTCCGAGCAGCGCATCCTTCTCATCGACGGGCACGCGATGGCCTTCCGTGCCTTCTTCGCCCTGCCCGCTGACGGCTTCAGCGACGGCCGTGGCCAGGCCACCAATGCGGTGTACGGCTTCGCCCGGATGATCATCAACGTGGTCACCTCCGAGCGACCCACCCATCTGGCGGTCGCCTTCGACCTGCCCGGCGGCACCTTCCGCGACCGCATCTACGACCAGTACAAGGGGGGCCGGGACGAGACCCCGCCGGCCTTCCACGGTCAGATCGACCTCATCATGCAGCTCCTCGACGCCCTCGGGGTGCGATGGGTGACCTACGAGGACTACGAGGCCGACGACATCGTCGCGACCCTGGCCACCCGCGCCGAGGAGGCCGGTCACGAGGCGCTGATCGTCACCAGCGACCGTGACGCGATCCAGCTGGTGGACGAGAAGGTCACCCTGCTGCAGCCCATCAAGGGCGTCACCGAGATGAGACGGATGACGCCGGCGGCCGTCGAGGAGAAGTACGGCATCCCGCCGGAGCGCTATCCCGACCTGGCGGCCCTGGTGGGCGAGGCGGCCGACAACCTCCCGGGCGTGCCCGGCGTCGGCCCGAAGACCGCCGCGAAGTGGATCGTCCAGTACGGCGACCTGCCCGGCGTGCTCGCCCACGCCGACGAGATCAAGGGCAAGGCCGGCCAGTCGCTGCGCGACCACGTCGAGGACGTCGAGCGCAACCGACTGATGAACGCCGCCTGCACCACCCTGGACCTCCCCACCGACGCGGAGCACTACGCCCTGGGCAGGGGCGACCGCGCCCGCGTGCTCGAGGTGTTCGACGACCTCGCGTTTGGCGACACCATCCGCCGCGATCTGCCGGCCGCTCTGCTGGGCGAGTCCGCGGACGAGGACGCCGCCGAGGAGGCGGCGCAGGCCGCCGAGGTCCTCGACATCCGGGACGCCGCCACCGTGCAGCAGCTGCTGGACACGGGCGCCGACGTGCTCGCCCTCGATGCCGTCGAGGATGTGCGCGGCGGTGCGCTGATCGGACTGGCGACCCCCGCTCTCGCCGGCGTCGTTCAGCTGGGGCGGCTGGATTCCGCGGCCACCGAGGCGCTGGCCGCCGCCCTCGAGAACGCCACCGAGATCCGGGTCGCCGATGCCCCGGCGGTCCGCTCCTGGCTGGAGATGAACGGGTATCGCCTGGGGGAGCGGGCACGGGACCTCTCCTTGGAGTCCTTCGTGCTGCGCCCCGGTGCACGCAGCTACGCTGCCGAGGCGCTCGCGACCGAGCTGGGCGGCGCGAGCTTCGAGCCGAAGCCCCGCAAGCCCGCCGAGTCGACACTGAAGAAGGAGACCCAGCAGGTGCGGGCCGAGCACGTCGCCCGCGCCGGGGCCCGCCTGGCCGCCACGGCCGCGGCCCTCCACCCCGCGGCGGAGGAGCTCACCGCCCGCATCGCCCAGGAGCCGTGGGCGCGCAGCATCCTCGAAGAGCTCGAACAGCCCCTGCAGACGGTGCTCGAGACGATGCACGAGCGCGGCATCGCGATCGACCAGGCGGCACTGGGGACCTTGCAGGACGAGTTCGACGGCTTCGTGGCCCAGGCCAAGCGCGAAGCCGGGCAGATCGTGGGGGAGGAGGTCAACCTCGCCTCCCCCAAGCAGCTCCAGGTGGTGCTCTTCGAGACCCTCGGCCTGCCCACCACGCGCAAGATCTCCTCGGGCTACTCCACCGACGCCGAATCGCTCACGGACCTGCTGGAGTCCCGCGATCCCGACTCCGCCGGGCACCGCTTCCTCTCCGCGCTGCTGCGCTTCCGTGAGATGAGCAAGCTGACCGGGTACCTGGTGGGCCTGGACAAGGTGGTCGATACCGCCTCCCGCGTGCACACCACTTTCCAGCAGACCGCCGCAGCCACCGGACGCCTCGCCTCCACGGAGCCGAACCTGCAGAACATCCCCGTGCGCACCGCCGAGGGCCAGCGGATCCGGGACGTGTTCGTCGCCGGCGAGGGATTCGAGACCCTGCTGACCGCGGACTACTCCCAGATCGAGATGCGCATCATGGCGCACCTGTCCGAGGACTCCGGCCTCATCGAGGCCTTCCGTTCCGGCGAGGACCTGCACAACTTCGTCGCCTCGCGCGTATTCGGGGTGAGCCCCGACGCGGTGGACCCGGCGATGCGCTCGAAGACCAAGGCCGTCAGCTACGGCCTGGCCTACGGCCTCTCCGCCTTCGGCCTCTCTCGCCAGCTGCGGATCTCCCGCGCCGAGGCGACCGCGCTGCGGGACGGCTACTTCGAACGCTTCGGCGGGGTGCGCGACTACCTCCACCACAGCGTGGAGACCGCCCGCAGCACCGGATACACCGAGACGCTGCTGGGCCGTCGGCGCTACCTGCCGGACCTCACCTCCGACAACCGTCAGCGCCGCGAGAACGCCGAGCGGGTGGCGCTGAACTCGCCGATCCAGGGCAGCGCCGCCGACCTCATCAAGCTCGCGATGCTCGCCGTCGAGCGGCAGATGCGGGAGGCGCAGCTCGCCTCCCGCATGCTGCTGCAGGTCCATGACGAGCTCGTGGTGGAGGTCGCGCCGGGGGAGCTGGACGAGGTGCGCGCCATCGTCGAGGAGGGCATGGACTCGGCCTATGAGCTATCCGTCCCGCTCGAGGTCGGGGTCGGCATCGGCCGCACCTGGCGCGAGGCCGCGCACTGAGCCGGGCCACCGGACCGAGCCGGTGCGGCAGGGCCGTGACCTCCAGGACGGAAGTCACACCGGTCGTGGCGCCGACGCACGCCTGCGACCTCGCACATCCGCGACCGGACTGTTAAGCTTTCGGAGGTCTGTGCGCGAGCCGGCGCCGCCGTGATCACCACGATGCGCGCCGCTCAGCATCGACTGGCCCTCTGCGGAGGGTCAGCACGTCCATCGACCCTACTCAATTCCTGTCCCGACGGAGTCCTTACCTACATGACCGACACCACGACCCCCCAGATCGCCATCAACGACATCGGTGATGCCGACGAGCTCATGGCCGCCATCGATGCCACCATCAAGTACTTCAACGATGGCGACATCGTCGAGGGCACTGTGGTGAAGGTCGATCACGACGAGGTCCTCCTGGACATCGGCTACAAGACCGAGGGCGTCATCCCCTCGCGCGAGCTGTCCATCAAGCACGACGTCGACCCCGGTGAGGTCGTCGAGGTCGGCGACGAGATCGAGGCCCTGGTTCTCCAGAAGGAGGACAAGGAAGGCCGTCTGATCCTGTCCAAGAAGCGCGCCCAGTACGAGCGCGCCTGGGGCACGATCGAGCAGATCAAGGAAGACGAGGGCGTCGTCACCGGCCGCGTCATCGAGGTCGTCAAGGGCGGCCTCATCGTCGACATCGGCCTGCGCGGCTTCCTGCCCGCCTCCCTCGTCGAGATGCGTCGCGTCCGCGACCTGCAGCCCTACGTCGGCCAGGAGATCGAGGCGAAGATCATCGAGCTCGACAAGAACCGCAACAACGTGGTCCTGTCGCGCCGTGCCTACCTCGAGGAGACCCAGTCGGCGGTCCGCTCGGACTTCCTGCAGACCCTGCAGAAGGGCCAGGTCCGCGAGGGTGCAGTGTCCTCCATCGTCAACTTCGGCGCATTCGTCGATCTCGGCGGTGTCGACGGCCTGGTGCACGTCTCCGAGCTGTCCTGGAAGCACATCGACCACCCGTCCGAGGTCGTCGAGGTCGGCCAGAAGGTCAAGGTCGAGGTCCTGGACGTCGACATGGACCGCGAGCGCGTCTCCCTGTCGCTGAAGGCGACCCAGGAGGACCCGTGGCAGCTCTTCGCCCGCACCCACGCCATCGGCGAGGTCGTCCCGGGCAAGGTCACCAAGCTGGTTCCGTTCGGTGCGTTCGTGCGCGTCGAGGACGGCATCGAGGGCCTCGTGCACATCTCCGAGCTGGCTCAGCGCCACGTGGATCTGCCCGAGCAGGTGGTCACTGTCGACCAGGACGTCTTCGTCAAGGTCATCGACATCGACCTCGAGCGTCGCCGGATCTCGCTCTCGCTCAAGCAGGCCAACGAGGGCGTCGACCCCGAGGGTGATGACACCACCTTCGACCCCGCGCTCTACGGCATGGCCGCGGAGTACGACGCCAACGGCGAGTACAAGTACCCCGAGGGCTTCGATCCGGAGACCAACGAGTGGCTCGAGGGCTACGAGGCCCAGCGCGAGGAGTGGGAAGGCCAGTACGCGGCCGCCTACGAGCGCTGGACCGCGCACAAGGCTCAGGTCATCGAGGCGATCAAGGCCGACGAGGAGTCCGCGAACGCTCCGGCCGCCGCGTCCACCACCTCTTCGTCCTCCTCCGCGTCGTCCGCCTCCTCGACGGAGTCCGCAGCCCCGGCTGCGCAGTCCTCCTACCAGTCGACCTCCACGGACGAGGGCACCCTGGCCTCCGACGAGGCCCTGGCCGCCCTGCGCGCCAAGCTCACCGGCAACTGATCCTCGGATCGTTCCGAGGAACGGCCCGGTCCCCGCAGCGCGCGGGGGCCGGGCCGTTCCCATGGGCGGACCGTGAACGGACTGGGCAGCAGCACGACGGAGACGGCACACTGGTGCCATGACCGCGACGCTCGATGAACATCCGATCCACTCCTGGCTCACCGATATGGACGGGGTACTGGTCCATGAAGAGGCCGCGCTGCCCGGGGCCGCGGAGTTCATCTCCGCGCTCCAGCAGCTCGGCCGACCATTCCTGGTGCTGACCAACAACTCGATCTTCACCCCACGGGACCTGCGGGCCCGGCTGTCCCGCAGCGGGATCGACATCCCCGAGCAGTCCATCTGGACCAGTGCACTGGCCACGGCACGCTTCCTGGCCGAGCAGCAGCCCGGTGCCGCCGCATACGTGATCGGGGAGGCGGGCCTCACCAGTGCGATGCACGAGGAGGGGTTCATCCTCGCGGACTCGGACGTCGAGTTCGTGGTGCTGGGCGAGACCCGCACCTACTCCTTCGAGGCGATCAGCCGCGCGATCCGACTGATCACCCTCGGAGCGAAGTTCATCGCCACCAATCCGGACGTCACCGGCCCCAGTGCCGACGGCCCCCTGCCGGCGACCGGAGCGGTCGCGGCGATGATCACTGCGGCCACCGGGATCCAGCCGTACTACATCGGCAAGCCGAACCCGCTGATGATGCGCACCGCACTGAACCGCATCGGCGCCCATTCGGAGACCTCGATCATGATCGGCGACCGCATGGATACCGACGTGAAGTCCGGACTCGAGGCCGGGATGCGTTCGGTGCTGGTGCTGACCGGCTCCACCCGGGAGGAGGAGATCACGCTGTACCCGTACCGGCCCACCGCTGTGCTGGACGGCATCTCCGACGTGGTCCCGCTGGTCGAGAAGCTCACTCCCCTCGAATCCGTGGAGCTGGACGAAGACTGAGCGACGTGCTGTGAGCGTGCGAACGGTAGGAGCTCGGTCGATGGGGTGGAGGCTGAGCGACGTGCTGTGAGCGTGCGAACGGTAGGAGCTCGGTCGATGGGGTGGAG
>JAKDUN010000436.1 GCA_030457675.1 Brachybacterium sp.
GCGGTGGAGGTCGTGCTGTCGGGACCGGGTGCCGCCGTGACCGGATGACACGCCCGAGCCGCACCGGAGGCACGCCGCCGACACGCCCGAGCTGCGCCGCAGACACGCCGGGGAGACACGTCACTTCTGGTCCTTCCGGGCCGTTTCCGCGCCGTCTCCGGGCCGTCGGGAGAGCTCGTCATCCACCGTCGGGGACGACTGTCGGACCCGGCATCCACACTCGACTGTGCACGCATCCTCGGCTTTCGTGCGTGGCTCCGCAGCTCTGTCCCCATTCGGATCCGTTCATCCACAGTCCATCAACATCGCGATGTGGATGACAGGGTTGTAGTTCAGTACATCTAGTGGTGCTCGCGCCGAGGCACCACTAGGTGTAGTGTTGATGCAGTCGCGGCGATCCGGGCCTCCGAGGCCCCGGAGAGAGGCGGCAGGGTCCCGTGGACCCCCATCGACCACCCGTGACACCTCCGTTCCCGCGCCTCGGCGCAGAGCTCGTGAAAGGCCCTTCCCTTGGACATCACCGTGTACTCGAAGCCCCTCTGCGTGCAGTGCGATGCGACCAAGCGCGCCCTGAACAAGGCGGGCGTCGCCTACGACGTCGTCGACATCACCGAGGACGCCGACGCCCTGGCGACGGTCAAGTCCCTCGGCTACGTCCAGGCCCCGGTCGTCATCACCTCCGAGGACCACTGGTCCGGTTTCCGCCCGGACAAGATCAAGGCGCTCCCGAGCGCCGGCGCCCAGAGCGCCGCCACCGCGATCTGATTGCGGGCAGGAGGCGTTGGCGTGGCCAACCTCGTCTACTTCTCCTCGGTGTCCGGCAACACCAAGCGCTTCGTCGAGAAGCTCGAGATGCCGGCTCGCCGGATCCCGCTGTACCCGAAGGAGGAGCCCCTCGTCGTCGATGAGGAGTTCGTCCTGGTGGTTCCGACCTATGGCGGGGGCAACGGTCGCGGTGCCGTGCCCAAGCAGGTCATCAAGTTCCTCAACGACGAACGCAATCGGGAGCGCATCCGAGGCGTGATCGGTGCGGGGAACACCAACTTCGGAGAGGCCTTCTGCTTGGCCGGCGACATCATCGCCCGCAAGTGCGAGGTCCCCCATATGTACAAGTTCGAACTGTTCGGCACTCCGCGTGATGTGACGCGGGTCCACGATGGATTGGAAGAGTTTTGGCGACACTGACCGAGATGCCCCCGGTCGAGCACAACAGGCAGCTCGACTACCACGCCCTGAACGCCATGCTGAATCTGTACGGTCCCGACGGGAAGATCCAGTTCGACAAGGACCGCGAGGCCGCGCGGGAGTACTTCCTGCAGCACGTGAACCCCAACACGGTCTTCTTCCACTCGCTGCGCGAGAAGATGGACTACCTGGTCGAGAACAACTACTACGAGCAGGACGTGCTCGACCAGTACGACTTCTCCTTCATCGAGTCGCTCTCGGAGCAGGCCTACGCCAAGAAGTTCCGCTTCCCCACCTTCCTGGGCGCCTTCAAGTACTACACCTCGTACACGCTGAAGACCTTCGACGGCGAGCGGTACCTGGAGCGCTTCGAGGACCGTGTGGTCATGGTCGCGCTGGGCCTGGCCCGCGGCGACGAGCTGCTGGCCCGCGGCCTGGTCGACGAGATCCTCGATGGCCGCTTCCAGCCGGCGACCCCCACCTTCCTCAACTCCGGCAAGGCTCAGCGCGGAGAGCTCGTCTCCTGCTTCCTGCTGCGCATCGAGGACAACATGGAGTCGATCGGCCGCTCGATCAACTCCGCGCTGCAGCTGTCCAAGCGCGGCGGCGGCGTGGCCCTGCTGCTCTCGAACCTGCGTGAGTACGGTGCGCCGATCAAGCACATCGAGAACCAGTCCAGCGGCGTCATCCCCGTAATGAAGCTGCTCGAGGACTCCTTCTCCTATGCCAACCAGCTCGGTGCCCGCCAGGGCGCGGGCGCGGTGTACCTCAACGCCCACCACCCGGACATCCTGCGCTTCCTCGACACCAAGCGCGAGAACGCCGACGAGAAGATCCGCATCAAGACCCTCTCCCTCGGCGTGGTCATCCCCGACATCACCTTCGAGCTCGCCAAGAAGAACGAGCCGATGTACCTGTTCTCCCCCTATGACGTGGAGCGCGAGTACGGCAAGCCGTTCGCCGAGGTGAACGTCTCCGACGTCTACCACGAGATGGTCGACAACCCCCGGATCTCCAAGAAGAAGATCAAGGCGCGCGATTTCTTCCAGAACCTCGCCGAGATCCAGTTCGAGTCCGGTTACCCGTACATCATGTTCGAGGACACCGTGAACCGGGCGAACCCGATCGCCGGCA
>JAKDUN010000437.1 GCA_030457675.1 Brachybacterium sp.
ATCGGGGAGCGTGAGTCATGAGGGTCTCCCGCGCCGAGACGACGATGAACTACGTGATCCTGGGGGCCTTCGCGCTGTTCGCTCTGGCTCCGGTCCTCACCATCCTCGCCACCTCCGTCTCCGCGCCGCTGGGGCAGCCCGATGGTCTCTACCTCTCGAACTTCGCCGAGGCCTGGACCGTGGGCGGCTTCGGCAGATCGCTGGGTCACTCCGTGGTGGTCGCCGTGATCGTGGTGAGCCTGGCGACGATGCTCGCGATCGGTGCCGGCTACGCCTTCGGCACCATGCGCTTCCGCGGCGCCACGCCGCTGTTCTATCTGTTCCTGGTGGGGATGATGATCCCTGCCGAGGCGATGATCATCCCGCTGTTCTTCGATCTGCGCTCCCTGGGCCTGACCGACACCTACTTCGCGATCGCGATGCCCCAGGTCGCCCAGTCCATCGCCTTCGGCACGTTCTGGCTGCGGGCGCAGTTCCGGGCCATGCCCACCAGCCTCATCGAGGCCGCCGCGCTCGACGGCGCCGGCCCCCTGCAGGCGCTGGTGAGGATCCTGGTGCCCGCCTCCCGGCCGGCGATCGTGACGATGCTGGTGCTGGTGTTCATGTGGACCTGGAACGAGTTCCTCATCGCACTGATCATGGCGCCGGGCGGGAGGCTGCGCACCGCTCCGCTGGGGCTGGCGAACTTCCAGGGCCAGTACACCGCCGAGACCGCGCTGCTGGCTGCCGGCGCGGTCATCGTCGCCCTGCCCACCGTGATCCTGTTCCTGTTCCTGCAGCGCCATTTCATCCGCGGAATGCTCGAAGGAGTCGCCAGATGATGGCCCACCAGCCCACCCAGCCCACCGACGAGCCCGTCGACCGCCCCGCCGTTCCCTCGCCGAGCGCCGCTCCCTCGCCGTCCACCGGCGCCTCGACCCCGGCACCGCCGGAGGCCGCCGAGGGCCAGGACTGGGACCCGCTGGCCGCCCAGCGCACCCCCGCGGACCCGCCGCTGGACGTGCTGCTGTCGGGCACGGTCTTCTTCGACATCGTCTTCACCGGTATGGACCGTCTCCCGCAGCCCGGAGAGGAGCTGTGGAGCAAGGGCATGGGCTCCAGCCCCGGCGGGATCGCGAACCTCGCCACCGCCGCCGCCCGGCTGGGGCTGCGCACCGGGCTCGTCGCAGGCTTCGGGGACGACGCCTACGCCGACTGGATGTGGCACACGATGGCGCACGAGGAGGGCATCGACCTGACCGCCTCGCGCCGCTTCGCCGACTTCCACTCGGCGCTGACCGTCTCCATCGCCGCCGAGGGGGACCGGGCCATGGTCACCCACGGCCACGAGCTGCCGGAGCCGCTGTCCTCGCTGATCGCCGGTGCGCCCGCCGCTCGCGCGGCCGTGGTGGACCTGGCGGGAGAGACCTCCTGGTGGGCGCAGCTCGCCCAGCGCGGCTCCCTGATCTTCGCCGACATCGGCTTCGACGAGACCGGCCGCTGGGACGTGGCCGACCTCGCCCCGCTCACCCACTGCCACGCCTTCACGCCCAATGCGCTCGAGGCGATGGCCTACACCCGCACCGACAGCCCCGACCAGGCCGTGCGCGCGCTCGCCGAGAAGGTGCCGCTGGCAGTGGTGACCGACGGCGCCCACGGCTCCTACGCGATCGACTCCACCACGGGGGAGGAGGCGTACTGCCCCGCCGTTCCGGTCACCGCGATCGACACCACCGGCGCCGGGGACGTGTTCGCCGCGGCGATCGTGCTGGGCACCCTGGCGGGCTGGCCGCTCGAGGAGCGGCTGAAGTTCTCCTCGCTGTGCTCGGCCCTGGCGGTCCAGCAGTTCGGCGGCTCCCTGGCCGCTCCCGGCTGGGGCGACCTCATGGACTGGTGGCACTCGCTCACGGCGGCGGCCGACGGCGGAGACCTCCGCGCCGCCTACACCCGCGGCGGCTACCGCTTCCTCGAGGCGATCGTCCCCGACCATCCCGTCCAGGGTCGTCGCCGCGCCCAGGGCACCTTCGCGCTGGGCTCCGACGCCGGGCGGCACTGAGCCCGCGTTCCCCCGTCGTCGACCCGTTCGACCCCGGCCACCGGGCCCTCGCGGGCCGACCGAGGACTCGAGCCCATCCGACCCTCGAGGCGCAGGAGACGGCCTCCCACATCACCGAGGCGTAAGAAGGGTGCCTCCCACACCCTCGAGGCGTAGGAAGGGTGCCTCACCAGGGCCTGTAGTGAGCGTTTCCTACGCCTCGGCGGGTGAGTCGGAGCCGCCCGCCGTCACCGCCTTCTCCAGCGACGCCAGCGACTCCTCGAGGAAGCTCGGCGGGAAGGGTG
>JAKDUN010000438.1 GCA_030457675.1 Brachybacterium sp.
GGCCGATGGTCCGTTGCGGCGTCTCGGCGTCTCGGCGTCTCGGGGCCGTGGGCACGGTCGACTACAGGATCCCCGCAGTTCACAGCAGGGGCAAGGAGCGCAGGCAGCCATGGCGACCACGACGGGCGGGTTCCCGATCCCCGAGGCGGTCCCGACTCTGCGCCGGCTGCGCAGCCGAGTGCAGGGCCAGGTGCTCGAGCCCGGCATGGCGGGCTATGACGAGGCCCGGGAGGTGTGGAACCGGCTGATCGACCGGTATCCGCTGCTCATCGTCCGCGCCGCATCCATCGCGGACATCCCGCCTGTGCTGGAGGCGGCCCGCGAGACGCGCCTGCCGTTGGCGGTGCGCGGCGCCGGGCACAGCAACGCGGGACTGGGCACGGTCGATGACGGGATCGCGGGGATGACGCTCGGCGGCGGCGTGGGCTGGCTGGTGCGTTCGGCGGGGCTGGCGCTGGACCGGCTGGTTCAGGTCGAGGTCATCACGGCCGACGGGAAGCAACTCACGGCGAGCACGACCGAGCATCCGGAGCTTTTCTGGGGGCTGCGCGACGGCGGCGGCAACTTCGGCGTGGCCACCTCCTTCACCTTCGAGGCGGTGCCGCTGCCGGATCCGGTGCTCGGCGCGACCCTGTTCTACCGGCCCGAGGCGTGGCGTCGCGCGCTCGCGGCCTTCGAGCGCTGGAGCCGTGACCTCCCCGACCCCCTCACCTCGATCCTCACCGTGATGGTGATGCCGGGCGAGCGCGGGATGGGCGAGGAACCGTGGCTGCTGCTGCGCTGCCCGGGCGGGGCACCTCGGTGGACATCCACCACCTGGGCGGGGCCTTCGCTCGGGTGCCTGCGCAGTCCACGGCCTTCCCCCACCGCACCGCGCGGTTCTGGATGACGATCAACGGGTACTGGCAGGAGCCGGGCGAGTACACCCGCTTCACCGCCTTCGCCCAGCGGGCCGAGGCGGCGATGACGCACCTCGGCGAGCAGGGCGAGTACGTGACCTTCCGGGCCCGCCAGTGCACCGGCCCCCTCTCCGACCTCATCCGGAGGGTCTACGGCGAGCAGACCTATCGCCGGCTGCAGCAGGTCAAGCGACGATACGACCCCGGGAACCTGTTCCGGGTGAACTTCAACGTGGCTCCGTAGCGGAGCGTGCGGCCCCCCGGGGCTCAGCAGGCGCCGGGTGGGCCGGTGTCGGCAACGGGTGAACCTCGCTGTTCAAATTTCTCCCGCATTCCAGTATCTTGAACACATGGACTCGATTGAACATCTCGGCGAAGCGACCGCCGCCGTCATCACGAGCGTGCTCGAGCATCTGGCCGATCTGGATGTCCGGACCGCGTGGAGGAACGACACCGCTCTCGACGGGCGCATCGCCACCGGCGCGCTCATCGTCGAGAGCGGAAGTGGACGGCACGAATTTCCGGCAGTGGCGAGCGCAGGTGTCAGTTCAGTCGGTCTCACACTGCTGCCCCATGATGAGCAGACGATCCTGTTGACCCGCCACGTCTCCACTGCGCGCGCGCAGTCACTCACCGAACGAGGATGGGGTGGGTATGCCGATTCCTCGGGGAATGCGTCCCTGCGAGCGCCTGGCATGCTCATCGAGATCTCCGGCAGGCGAGAGCGCGGCCCTGGCAGAGCCCCCACCGCCGCGCCGTTCACCCGCGCGGGACTCCCCGTCACCTTCGCATTGCTCCTTGCCGGTGAACAGGGACAACGTCCGCTGCAACGCGAGTTGGCCACAATCTCAGGAGCCTCGATCGGGACCGTCAACCGTGTCGTCCGCGCGCTGCGGGAGCGCACTCCAGCGATGCTGGACAAGGAGAATCACGTACTGCGCCCCGCCGCGCTCGAGAACGAATGGGTGGCCGCGTATTCGACGTTGCAGCCCCACGCATGGCCGGAAGAGCGATACACCAGCGATATCTGGAACAGCCCGTCAGACCTTCTGGACGCAGAACTGCCACCCGGGGTGCTGCTCGGTTCGGAGTTGGCCGCGGTGCGGCTCGGCGCGCCGATCCGACCGGCCGAGGCGCTCGTGCACCTCCCGACCACAGCCCGTCGGGAGGTCATCCGCCAGGGTCGTCTCCGCCGAGCCGACGACGGCATGGTGAGAATCCGGCCTGCCTTCTGGGACACATCGCCGGCGGGAGCGGACGGACTTGCCCCCGCGCCACTCCTCCGGGCAGATCTCCTGCTTGAAGACGATCCTCGGCTCGATGAGATTCGAGCTCAGCTCTTCGGAGACGACCGATGATCGACCTGACCGGACGCACTGACGTTCCCGTCGCCGAAGAAGTCCTGTCCGCTCTGCA
>JAKDUN010000439.1 GCA_030457675.1 Brachybacterium sp.
TGATCTTCGTGATCCCCGACACTCTACCGCCGCGCCCGGTCGGAGCGGCGGGGAGCGGATGTCGGTGCGGTGGGGTGCAATAGGGGGATGCGAAGGACGAGCACGATCACGGGCGAGGGGATCCGTCTGCTCGGACCGGACCTGGAGGCGCTGCCGGCCCTGCACCCCGCGGAGGACCTCGATGACGCCCAGCGCGCCGCCCTGGACCGTTTCCTCGCCGGCAGTGATGTCCTCGTCCACGGGGGGCCCGGCAGCGGCCGCACCGCGCTCGCGCTGACCGCGGCCGAGGCCTCCGGGGAGGGCACGCTGCTGCTGGCTCCCCGCCGCACCGCCGCCGGCCGCCTGCGTGACGCCCTCGCCGTCCGCGGCGCGGGGGAGGTGCGCGCCATGACGCCGCCCGCCCTCGGACACGCGATCGCCCGTGCGGACGCGCTGCGTCGCGGCCTGGGTGAGCCGACACTGGTCACCGGCGCCGAGCAGGACGCCCTGCTCGCCGAGCTGATCGCGCAGCGCGAGAGCTGGCACCTGGAGGTCGATCCCGGTGCCCGTCTGCTGCCGAGCTTCCGCACCGAGCTGCGGGACCTGATCACCCGGGCGGCGGAGCTCGGCCTGGCCCCCGCCGACCTCGAATCGCTCGGGCACGAACGGGACCGGCCCGCCTGGCTCGACGCCGCTGCCCTGCTACGGGACTACCTCGGGGTGCTCGACCTCGAATCCTCCGCCGCCCTGGATGCCGGGCCACGCCTGGACTCCGGGGCCCTGGTGCGCCGCGCCGCGGATCTGCTCGCCGACCCCGCGACGCCCCCGCCCTTCCGTGCCGTCGTGGTCGACGACGCCCAGGACCTCACCGCCGCCGGCATCGACCTGGTCGTCGCGCTCGCCGCCGCCGGAGCACGGGTGCTGGTGTGCAGCTGCCCCGATGCCGCCGTGGACACCTTCCGCGGTGCCCTGCCCGATGCCGCCGACCGCCTGCGTGAGGCGCTGCCGCGCCCGGTCGGGAGCATCGTGCTGACCGGAGCGCATGGCCAGGCCCCGGGCCTCACCGCCGCGGTCGATGCTCTGCGGGGACGACTGCCCCTGGCCGGTGCCCCGGCGGAGGCGCGTCGCCCCCGCGCCTCCCGGGCCGGCGCGCTGGTGACGCTGCGGGCCCAGGATCCGCTGGACGAGGCCCGGCTGATCGGTTCCGCCCTGCGCGACCTCCATCACCGCGAGCAGGTCGGCTACGACCAGATGGCCGTGGTGTGCCGCTCCGGTGCCGCGGTCGCCGACCTCGCGGACCTGCTGGCCCGCACCGGCCTGCCGGTGCGCATCCCGCATCGCCCGCAGCCGCTGCGGGAGGTCCCCGCGATCGCCGATCTGCTGACGATCCTCGAGATCGGGCTGGCCCCGCCGACCGCCCCGCTCGATGCCCGAGCCGCCACCGATCTGCTCCGCGGCCCCTTCGGTGACGCGGACACCCTGCGCCTGCGCCGCATCCGCCGCCTGCTGCTCGCCGCCCACCGCACCGCCGAACCCGACAGCGAGACCACCAGCGAGCAGCTGCTCGCACGGGCGCTGGTCGACGAGGACGTGCCGGGGCTGCCCGTCCCCGATGCCCGGGACCGTGCCGCCGCCCCCGTGCACCGGGTACGGGACATGATCGCCGCGGTGCGCGCACACCGGGACGCCGACGCGCAGCTGGTGCTCTGGCAGGCCTGGGACGCCTCGAGGCTGGCCGGCGGTTGGCGACGTGCGGCACTGGGCGCCGCCGAGGACGTGGACGGCGCCCGCTCGCGCCTGGCCGCCTCCCGGTTGGATGCGCTGCTGGAGCTGTTCGCCGCCGCGGAGCGGCTGACGGACCGTCGGCCCGGTGCCGGCGCCCTGGACCTCGTCGAGCAGGTCCGCTCCCAGGCGGTGGTCGAGGACACCCTCGCCCCGGCCGCCGCCGCCCGCGGCCGCATCGCCGTGCTCACCCCCGCCCAGCTCGCCGGTGAGCATCGCGACACCGTGGTCCTCGCCCGCCTCCAGGAGGGCGCCTGGCCCGACCTGCGCCTGCGCTCGACCCTGTTCGGTGCCGCAGAGCTGTCCCTGCGGGCCGGGGCCCGGCACGGCGCGGAGCTCCCGCTCGAGGCGGACGCCCTGCGCGCCCTCCAGCGCGAGCAGGTGATCGCCGACGAGCTGCGCCTGGCCGTCAGCGCCCTCGCCCGCGCCCGGCAGCGAGTGCTGGTCACCGCGATCCAGGACGAGCAGAACGAGCCCTCCGCCCTCTTCGACGCGTGCGAGGACCTCACAGAGCACGCGAGGTCCGTCGACCCCGTGGAGCCC
>JAKDUN010000440.1 GCA_030457675.1 Brachybacterium sp.
TCCGAGGGGATGGCGCTGTCGATGCTGTATCCCTCGAATCCGTCGATCTACCGCCGCTTCGGCTACCAGGTGGTCGCCCGGGGGCACTCGCTGATCGTGCCGCTGGTGGACCTGCAGCGGATCCCGGCCGTCCCGGACCGGCGCCTAGTGGCCGTCACGGAGGAGTCGATGCCTCGGCTGCACCGGCTCCATCACGAGCTGACCGCAGGCGACAATGCGATGCTTCGCCGTCGGCCGCCGCTGTTCCCCGAGACTCTGCCCGCTCCTCCCTGGGCCGGGCTGCTGCTCGAGGACGCCGACGGCACCGCACACGGCTACGTCTCCTGGACACGCCGCGCCGATGCGGCCGACGGGGTCGGCCTCGAGGTGCACGAGCTCTTCGGTCGCACCCGCTGCGACCGGCAGGCGCTGCTGCGCTCCATGGGCTCCTGGTCCACCGTGACCGAACTGATCCGGCTGCGGCTGCGCACCGAGGACCCCGTCCTGGACGTGCTGCCCGGCGCCGGAGCGCGCCCCGATCCGTCACCGGTGCCGCTGGTGATGATGCGAGTGATCGATACCGCCGCGACCCTGGGCGCCCGCCGCGCCCCCGCCGCCCTGGACGGCGCGCTGCGCCTGGTCGTCGAGGACGGGACCGTCCCCGAGGGCACCTGCCGGGCCGCTGGCACCTACCTGGTCACGGCCCATGACGGCACCATCTCGGCAACAGCAGCGGAGGCGGCGGCGGAGGAGACGGAGGTGCTGGGCACCTGCCGTCTGGACATCCACGCCACCTCCCTCCTGCTCGTCGGCGGCCGCACCCTCGCCGATGCCCGCCGTCTCGGCCTGCACGCCGAGGCCGATCCGCCCGCCGAGGCCTTCCTGGACGCACTGCTGGCCGGTCCTCGGCCCAGCGTCCTGGACGCCTTCTGATCCCCTCCCCCGACCTCCGGAGCACCCGCATGGCCAAGCTGCACTTCAAGTACGGAGCGATGAACTCCGGAAAGTCCGACACCCTGATCAAGACCGCGTACAACTACGACGAGCGGGGCCTGGCCACGCTCACCGTGAAGCCGGCCCTGGACTCCAAGGGCGAGAACTGGGTGGTCGCCCGTGGCGGCGCGAAGCGCCGGGTGGATGTGCTGGCAGCGCATGGTGACGACCTGCGCGCCCTCGTCGGTGCCACGGCCGACGAGCGCGGGCTGCGCCCGCTGCACTGCGTGCTGGTGGACGAGGCTCAGTTCCTGGCACCGCACCAGATCGACGACCTCTTCCAGATCGCGAAGCTCGACGGCGTCTCGGTGATCTGCTACGGGCTGCGTGCGGACTTCCGCACCGCGATGTTTCCCGGCGCCGCCCGGCTGTTCGAGCTCGCGGACAACATCGAGAAGCTGCCCACCATGTGCCGCTGCGGCTCCCAGGCGGAGTTCAACTGCCGGTCCGTCGACGACCGCTTCGTCTTCGAGGGCGCGCAGGTCGCGATCGACGGCGAGACCGTGACCTACATGTCGCTGTGCGGATCCTGCTTCGTGGAGGAGCAGGAACGCGCCGGCGTCACCGTCCTGGGGTGACACCGGCGCGTCCGGGTGCTGAGCAGCTCAGGAGCTGAGCTGCCTGCTCAGGAGCTCAGCGGCTTGTCCTCGCCGACCTCGGCGTCGCCGCCGGCGCTGGCGCTGTCCGAGGACGTCGAGGCCACCGACGCCGCGTCCTCGTCCAGTTCGTCGGAGGAGCCGCCGCTGAAGCGCTGCTTGGCGCTGCCGGCAGCACCGGCCACGGCCCCCTGCGCCTTGGAGGCGGCCTCCGGGCCCTTCTCCTTGACCGTCCCGGCGGTGTCCTGCGCGACCCGCGAGGCGGTCTCCTTCGCCTGCGTGGCGCGGCGCTGGACCTCGGGGTCCTCGGCGACCCGGTGGGCCGTGCGCTCGAGGGACTCGTAGGGTCCGCGACCCATCCGCGAACCGACCACGAAGCCGATCGCGAGTCCGGCTACGAAAATGAACCTCTTCATCACTGCCTCCTGCATCGTCGGGTATGTGCACTGCATCGTGCCACAGCCGGGCCGTGCCGCGGAGATGCGCCGACCGAGTGGTCTCAGGTCCGTCCCGGGCCCCGCTGCCGGGACTTGTCCCACTTCGGTCCCACTTCGGTCACACAACCTCCACGCACAGACTCTGAACACGGTGTCGGCCGGGCGCGGGAGGTCTTACGATCTAGGGACGGGGACACCGGTCGCGCCGACCCTCCTGTCGCCCGCCTCCACAGCACCGTCGCCGTGACCTTTGACCGAGGAGAAGACTCCGTTGT
>JAKDUN010000441.1 GCA_030457675.1 Brachybacterium sp.
CCACCACCTACGGCGAGAACATCGGTGTCATGAGCGCCACCCGCGTCTACTCCACCGCCGCCTACTGGGTGGCGGGAGCCGCGGCGATCCTGCTGTCGCTCTCCCCGAAGGTGGGGGAGCTGATCTTCACCATCCCGCCGGGCGTGCTGGGCGGGGTGACCTTCGTGCTCTACGGACTGATCGGCATCGTCGGCGTGCGCATGTGGGTGGACGGGCGCGTGGACTTCTCCCGCCCCAAGAACCAGATCACGGCCGGTGTCGCTCTGGTGGTCGGGATCGCGGACGTCACCTGGACCGTCGGCGGCACCACGCTGACCGGCATCGCCCTGGGCACGATCGCGGCGCTGGTGATCTACCACCTGATGAACCAGCTGGGTCGCGTCACCGGCACGGAGGTGGAGGCTCCGGAGCCGACCGGGGTCACGGAGCCGGCCACCGAGCGCTGAGGCGCGGGCCACCTGCGCAGCCTGTCGGTTTGTCCGACATCCGGGAATGTGTAGGACACTGGGGGACGACTGACCACCTCGTCGACGTCCGAAAGGATCCCCAGCATGAGTTCCCCACGAACGACCGAGCAGGGAGAGGGCGCCGGGGACAAGCCGTCCCCGACCGCATGGCCCGCTCATCTCCCGAAGACGGTGCACCTGCCGCGTGCGCAGCAGATCGCCGACGGCGACACCGATGACCAGATCACCGACAAGCTCCGACGGCAGGGTGCCCGGATCGGCAAGGGGACGATCGCCCCAGCGGTGTTCTGGCCCTCCCTGATCGTGATCCTGGTCTTCGCCGTGCTGACGATCATCTTCCCGCAGACCGCCAGCGATGCGATGATCGGCACCCAGGGCTGGATCACCGCGAACCTGGGCTGGTTCTACATGCTCGCGATCGGCATCTTCGTCGCGTTCGCGATCGTGGTGGCGCTGTCCTCCTGGGGCTCCATCAGGCTGGGACGTGACACGGACAAGCCCGAGTTCGGGCTGCTGTCCTGGTTCGCGATGCTGTTCTCCGCGGGCATGGGCGTCGGCCTCGTGTTCTACGGCGTGGCCGAGCCCCTGGGCTACACCACCGGCAGTGCGAAGCCCGGGTGGACCGGGGAGGGCGTGGAGCTGTCCGGACAGGCCATGGCCCAGACCTTCGTGCACTGGGGGCTCCATCCCTGGGCCGCCTACGCGGTGATCGGCCTGGCCCTCGCCTACGCCGTGCATCGTCGCGGCCGTCCGGTGTCCATCCGCTGGGCTCTCGAGCCGCTCTTCGGTGACCGCGTCAAGGGCCTGCTCGGTGACGTCATCGATATCCTCGCCATCTTCGGCACCGTCTTCGGCATCGCCACCTCACTGGGCCTGGGCGCCCAGCAGATCGGCGCCGGCCTCGAGGTCATCGGGGCGGTCGGCTCCGCCTCCACCACGACCCTGATGATCATCATCGTCGTGATCACCTTCCTGGCCACGTTCTCCGTGATCTCCGGCGTGGGCGTCGGGATCAAGTGGCTCTCCAACGGCAACCTCTCCCTCGCCGGGCTCCTGGCCATCACGGCACTGGTGTTCGGCCCCACGGTGTTCCTGATGCAGAACTTCGTGCAGTCCCTGGGCGTCTACCTCGCCGACGTGCTCCAGATGACGTTGGACGTCGGCGCCTACACCCGTTCTGAGGAGGCGCAGTCCTGGTTCGCCGGGAACACCCTGTTCTACTGGGGGTGGTGGATCGCCTGGGCACCCTTCGTGGGCGTGTTCATCGCGCGAATCTCCAAGGGGCGCACGGTGCGCCAGTTCGTCACCGGTGTGCTTCTGGTCCCCACCATCGTGGGCATGCTCTGGTTCTCGATCTGGGGCGGCAACGGCCTGTTCCGCCAGTGGTTCGGAGCCGGCGACCTGGGCGATATCACTGCCGAGGAGTCGATGTTCCGCATCTTCGAGAACTTCCCGGCCACCGGCCTGCTCTCGGTCCTGGCCATCATCATGGTCGCGGTCTTCTTCATCACCTCCTCGGACTCGGGATCCCTGGTCGTGGACATGCTCGCCTCCGGCGGCCATCCGAACCCGCCGATCTGGTCCCGCGTGCTGTGGGCCGTCCTCGAGGGTCTGCTGGCCGCAGCGCTGCTGGCCTCCGGCGGCCTGACGTCGCTGCAGGCCGGCTCGCTGATCACGGCGCTGCCGTTCAGCATCATCCTGCTGCTGATGGCGGTCGCGCTGGTGAAGGCGCTGAGCCTGGATCGGGCGGTGCTCCGGGAGCATGAGCGCATCCGCCGCCTGCAGGCGGTGACCGCGTACGTCTCCGACGA
>JAKDUN010000442.1 GCA_030457675.1 Brachybacterium sp.
TACTCTGGACACATGGCCACCTCCTCATCAGAGATCCACGTCGCTGTCGACCTCACCGTCCTGACCCTCCGGGACGGTGCACTCAACGTGCTGCTGATCCAGCGCGAGGACGAGCCGCACCGCGGAGCCTGGGCCCTGCCCGGGGGCTTCGTCCAGTTCGGTGAAGACCTCGATGGCGCCGCCTACCGGGTGCTGGCCGACGAGGCCTCCCTCGGCAGCGGCGCCGTCCACCTCGAGCAGGTGCGGACCTTCGGCGCCCCTGGCCGCGACCCGCGCGGCCACGTGGTCTCGGTGGCCTTCATGGCGCTCGGCGCCGACCTGCCCGACCCGCGCCGCGGCGAGGACGTGGCCGATGCCCGCTGGTGGGCGCTCGAGGACCTCGCCGACGTGCAGCTCGCCTTCGACCACGCCACCGTGCTGGGCTGCGCCGTCGAGCGCTCCCGCAGCAAGCTCGAGTACACCACCCTGGCCGCGACCTTCCTGCCGGAGGAGTTCACGATCTCGCAGCTGCGCGGGGTCTACGAGAGCGTGTGGGGCACCACCCTGGACGCAGGCAACTTCCACCGCAAGGCCACCCGCACCGAGGGCTTCCTGGAGGAGCTGGACCGGCACGCCGCCCCCACCGGCGGACGCCCCGCGCGCCTGTACCGGGCCGCCGGCGGCAGCTCGCTGATGCCGCCGCTGCTGCGCGCCGGCGACTGAGCAGGGGCGCCCCGCCGGCCGACGGGGTCGGCTCGGCGCCTCGCCCGCGCCGAGGGGCACCGTGGCAGGATCGTGCCGTGACCGATGACGCCGACCTCCTCGCCGCCTACTCCGCCCGCCGCGGGGAGGTGCACGCCCTGGCCCGCGCCCTCCACGCCGATCCCGAGACCGCGTTCGAGGAGCACCGCGCCCACGACCGCTGCGCGGACCTGCTGGAGAGCGCCGGCTTCACGCTCGAGCGCGGCCTGGCCGAGCTGCCCACCGCCTTCCGCGCCACCCTGGGTACCGGCTCCCTGGTCGCCTCCCTGTGCGTGGAGTACGACGCGCTGCCCGGGATCGGCCACGGCTGCGGGCACAACCTCATCGCCGGCGCCTCGCTCGGCGCGGCCCTCGCGCTCGCCGACCGGCTCGCCGACCTCGACGTGACGCTCCAGGTCATCGGCACCCCCGCCGAGGAGCACGGCGGCGGCAAGCAGCTGCTCATCGACCGCGGCGTCTTCGACGGCGTGCACCTGTCCCTGATGAGCCACCCCACCCCGCACACCGACACCTACGACGTGCTCGGCTCCACCAGCCAGGCCGTCGGCCGCTGGCGCGCCACCTTCACCGGTCGCGGCGCCCACGCCGCTGCGAACCCGGCCGACGGGATCAACGCCAACGACGCGGCCGTCGTCGCCCAGGTGGCCGCGGGCCTGCTGCGGCAGCGGATCCGGGACGGCCAGCGCCTGGCCCTGGTGCCCCAGCAGTCCGGGGTCACCAACATCGTCCCCGAGACCGCGGCGGTCGATGCCGAGTGCCGGGCGCTGACCATGCCGGAGTTCGAGACCCTGCGCCGGCAGCTGTTCGCCTGCTTCGAGGGAGCGGCGCTGGCCACCGGCACCTCCCTCGAGATCGCGACCACCGAGCCCGTCTACGAGCCGCTGCTCCAGGACGAGGTGCTCGGCGCGGCCTGGAACGCCGCGATGCGCCGGCGGGGGAGGCCGCTGAATGGGTCGCTGGGCATCATGGCCGCCTCCACCGACATGGGCAACGTGTCCCAGCGGGTGCCCTCGCTGCACCCCTTCGTCGGCATCACCGGCGCCGGCGGCGCCCTGCACACCCGGGAGTTCGCCGAGCACGCCGATTCCGTCGAGGGGTACCGGCTGATGGACGACGCCGCGATCGCGATGGCCGCGGTGATCCGGGAGGTCGCCGCCACGGCGGGGTCCCGCGCCGCGCTCCTGGCCCGCGCGCGGCGGCTCGCCGCCGGTTGAGCACCGCGCACGAGGGATGACGCACCGCACGGACACCGATGATTGAAATATGAATCATCTCGGGGCAGAATGGTGGCATCACCCGCCGAACGGAAGGCCCGCCATGATCTCGTCCCCCTCCGCCCCGACCGCCGCCGTGGGCGAGCAGCACCTCTCCAGCGAGCTCGCCATGGACGCCGTCACCCTGCGCGTCGGCGACCTCGAGCTGATGAGCTCCTACTACGAGAACGCCCTCGCGCTGCAGCCGATCGAGGAGCAGGCCCGTGTCGGCGGCGAGGTCCACCGCGTCCTCGGCCGCGGCGGGATCCCCTTCGTGCG
>JAKDUN010000072.1 GCA_030457675.1 Brachybacterium sp.
CACGGCGTAGTCGGACTCGGTGCGGCGGCGCGGCCCGCCCGGCGCGGCCCCCGGGGGCCGGGGGGGGGCGGACAAAAATGCGGCCGATGGGGGGCGCCGGGGGCCCACGGGGCCGGGGCGCCCCCCCACGGGCGCCTTCGCTCCTGCCGGGGCGGTCAAGCCTCCCGCAGGCGCTCGGGGACCAGGATCACCGCCGCCAGCGGCGGCACCGCCAGTCGCACCGAGTGCTCGCGGCCATGCAGGGGCAGCTGCTCGGCGTGCACCCGGCCCAGATTCCCGACCCCGCTGCCGCCGTACACCGGCGAATCGGAGTTGAGCACCTCGAGCCACGCCCCGCCCTCCGGCAGCGGGATGCGGTATCCGTGCCAGGCTTCCGCCGAGAAGTTCAGGACCACGACCACCGGATCACCGGAGGCGTCGCGACGCACGAAGGACAGCGCGTTGTGGGCGGCGTCGTCCCCGATCAGCCACTCGAAGCCGGCCGGGTCCTGATCCCGCTCGTACAGCGCCGGGAACTCCGCCTGCACGGCGTTGAGATCCTTCACCAGCTGCTGGGCGCCCCGGTGCAGCGGATACTCCAGCAACCACCAGGGCAGCCCCGCCTGCTCGGACCATTCAGTGCCCTGGGCGAACTCGATACCCATGAAGATCAGCTGCTTGCCCGGGTGGGTCCACTGGAAGGACAGGTAGGAGCGCAGCGTCGCCGCCTGCTGCCAGTCGTCGCCCGGCGCCTTGCGCAGCAGCGACCCCTTGCCGTGCACGACCTCGTCATGACTCAGCGGCAGCACGAAGTTCTCGGAGTACTGGTAGACCATCGAGAACGTCATGTCCCCATGGTGGTACTGGCGGTGCACCGGATCCTCTCCGAGGTACTCCAGAGTGTCGTGCATCCATCCCATGTTCCATTTGAAGCCGAAGCCGAGGCCGCCGGACTCGGTGGGCCGGGTGACCCCCGGGAACGAGGTGGACTCCTCGGCGATCATCACGATGCCCGGGGCCCGCTTGTACGCCGTGGCGGTCGCCTCCTGGAGGAAGGTGATCGCCTCGAGGTCCTCGCGCCCTCCGTGGCGGTTGGGGACCCACTCGCCGTCCTCACGGGAGTAGTCGAGGTACAGCATGGAGGCGACGGCATCGACCCGCAGACCGTCGACATGGAACTCCTCGAGCCAGTAGCAGGCGTTGGCGACCAGGAAGTTGCGCACCTCGTTGCGGCCGGTGTCGAAGATGTAGGTGCCCCAGTCCGGGTGTTCGCCGCGTCGGGGGTCGGCGTGCTCGTACAGCGGGGTGCCGTCGAAGCGGCCCAGCGCCCACTCGTCCTTGGGGAAGTGGGCGGGAACCCAGTCCAGGATCACGCCGACGCCGGCGTTGTGGAGGGTGTCGATGAGGTGGCGCAGCTCGTCGGGGGTGCCCAGGCGGGAGGTGGGGGCGTAGTACCCGGTGACCTGATAGCCCCAGGAACCGCCGAAGGGATGCTCCGCCACCGGCATCAGCTCCACGTGCGTGAAGCCCATCTCGGTGACATAGTCCGTCAGCTCGGTCGCCAGGTCCCGGTAGCCGAGGCCCGGCCGCCAGCTGGCCAGATGCACCTCGTAGACCGACATCCGGGAGGAGAGCGCATCGTGCGCGGCGCGCTCGGCCAGCCAGTGGTCGTCGGTCCACTCGAAGTCGCTGCGGGTGACCACGGAGCCGGTCGCGGGCGGGACCTCCGCGTAGCGGGCCATCGGATCGGCCTTGTCGCGCCAGACGCCGTCGGCTCCGAGGATCCGGTACTTGTAGGTATCGCCGTCCCCGCTGCCGGGGGCGAAGATCTCCCAGATGCCGGAGGAGCCGAGGGTGCGCATGGCGTGCAGCCGCCCGTCCCAGCCGTTGAAGGTGCCCACCACCTGCACCGCCCGGGCGTTCGGGGCCCAGACGGCGAACGAGGTGCCCGCCACGCCGTCGACGGTGCGCACGTGTGAGCCCAGCGCCTGCCACAGCTCCTCGTGGCGGCCCTCGTGGATGAGGTGGAGGTCCAGTTCGCCCACGGTGGGCAGGAAGCGGTACGGCTCCTCGAACTCGACCGGCTCGGCCTGCGCGGACCAGGTCACCCGGATCCGGTAGGCGGGCAGCTCGGAATGCTCCACCACCGCGACCCAGATGCCGTCGTACTCGTGCTCCATGGCGACGGAGCTGCCATCGGGCAGCACCACGGCGACCGCGTGCGCGAAGGGCTTGAGCGTGCGCACGGTGACGGCGCCCTCGTACTCGTGCGCGCCGAGCACCGAATGCGGCTCGTGGTAGCTGCCGGTCGCGGTGGCCCCCAGCTCGTGCTCGCCCAAGGGCATCATCGCTGCGGCGGCGGTTCCTGCTGGCTGCGCTGTCTGCGCTGCCGGGGTGGGGGCCGCGGGACGTTCGGGAGTCTCGGTCATGTCAGCTCTCCTCAGGGTGGATGATCCGCAGGACGTGGGCGGGCCGGTCGGCCGCGCTCAGGATCACGAAGGGGTCGCGCCCCCAGCTGAACCGTTCACCGGTCAGCAGGTCCTCGACCTCGAAGCTCTCGCCCACCGCGAGCGCGTCGAGGTCCAGGTGCACGGCGCACCGGGCGTCGCGGTCGTGCGCAGTCAGGGAGATCACCAGCACGGTGTCCGGCGAGCCGGTGCCGCTGGCGGCGGCATCGAGATGTTTGGAGAAGACCAGCACCTGGTCATCGTCGGCCTCGTGGAAACGAATCGCGGTGAGGCTCTGCAGCGCCGGATGTTCGCGCCGGATCCGGTTCAGCGTCCCCAGCAGCGGCTCGAGGCTCTGCCCGCGCGCGAGAGCGCCGGCGAAGTCACGGGGCTTGAACTCGTACTTCTCGTTGTCGATCTGCTCCTGCGCGCCCGGCCGAGGCACATCCTCGACCAGCTCGTAGCCGCTGTAGATGCCCCAGGTGGGCACCAGGGTGGCGGCGAGGATCGCCCGCAGCACGAAGGCGGGGCGACCGCCGGTGCTCATGTACGGGGTGAGGATGTCGTGAGTGGTGGGCCAGAAGCTGGGCCGCATGTACGGCGCCGACTCCACCAGCTCCTCGAGGTATTCGCGCAGCTCTTCGGCGCTCTCGCGCCAGGTGAAGTAGGTGTAGCTCTGGTGGTAGCCGACCTTGCCCAGGGTCTGCATCATCGTGGGCTTGGTGAACGCCTCGGCCAGGAAGATCACCTCGGGGTGCTTCTCGTCGAACTCCGCGAGCAGCTCCTCCCAGAAGCGCACCGGCTTGGTGTGCGGATTGTCGATACGGAACAGCGTCACCCCGTGCGCGACCCAGTGCTCGAGCATGTCCCGGATCGCGGCGTACAGTCCCTCGTAGTCGGTGTCGAAGCTCAGCGGATAGATGTCCTGGTACTTCTTCGGCGGGTTCTCCGCATAGGCGATGGTGCCGTCGGCCCGCACGGTGAACCATTCGGGATGCTCCTGCACCCAGGGATGGTCGGGGGAGCACTGCAGGGCGATGTCGAGGGCCACCTCGAGATCGAGCTCGCGGGCCCGGGCCACGAAGGCGTCGAAGTCCTCCAGGGTGCCCAGCTCGGGATGGATCGCGTCGTGGCCGCCCTCGGGGCTGCCGATCGCATAGGGCGAGCCGGGATCCCCCGGCCGCGGGTCCAGGGTGTTGTTGCGTCCCTTGCGGAAGGTGGTCCCGATCGGGTGGATCGGGGTGAGGTAGGCGACGTCGAAGCCCATCTGGGCGATCCGGTCCAGAGAGCGGGCGGCGGTGCGGAACGTGCCGGAGGTCCAGCCCTGCTCGGGATCGAAGTGCGCGCCCTCGGAGCGGGGGAAGAACTCGTACCAGGAGCCGTACAGCGCGCGACGGCGTTGGACGACCAGGGAGTACGACCCGGAAACGGTGACCCCTTCACGCAGCGGACGCTCGGCCAGGACACCTCGCAGATCCGCGGCCAGCGCCGGAGCGACGCGGGCGGAGGCCGCCAGTCCCGGGGCGCGCAGGCTCTCCAGGGCGGCGCGGACCACCGGACCGTCGGCTGCCGGGCGGGTGCCGTCCTCGATCTCGGCGAGCACGCGCCGCAGCACGACGGCACCCTCGGCGCAGACCAGGTCCGTGTCGATCCCCGCCGGGATCTTCACCTCCGCGGTGTGGGCCCAGCTGTCGTAGGGGGCGGAGAACGCCTCGATCCGGAAGCTGAAGTGGCCGGTCTGCGCAGGCCGGATGGTGGTCTCCCACTGGTCCAGTCCCGGATTGACGCAGCGCAGTCTCTGACGGTGCTCCTCGCCGTTCGGTGAGACGAGCACCAGCTGGACGCCCATCGCGTCGTGCCCCTCACGGAAGGCGTTGGCGCTGACGGTGACCGACTCGCCCTCCACGCAGCGGGCCGGGAACCGCCCGCCGTCGACCACCGGCTGCACGCCCATGATCGGGATCCGGCCGATGCCGGCTCCCAGTCCCGTGAGGTCTGTGGTCTCGGACATGGGCCCTCCTGCCTGAGCACTCGTCGTGGACGAGATGCTCTGCGACGGTCGCGGTGACGGTTCTCACGATAGCCGCTTCGAGGGCTCCTCCGGGTCGTCGGGCGTGATCCCGAGGACCACCACCGCACCGGGCGCGACCAGGACGGTGCGATCGGTCAGCGGCGCGAGGCTCAGTTCCGCGGGGGTCTCCAGCGCGGTGTCCACCAGCACTCGGGCCGTGCCCTGCGGCCAGGGGGCGCCGGGCAGCGTGACCAGCGCGGCCTCCGCCTCGGAGGAGAGGACCACCAGCAGGTGCTCCGCCCCCTGCCGTCCCCGGACCGCGGGCCGCAGCATCGCCAGCAGGTGCTGGGACGGGTTCATCCAGTCCTCGTGGGACATCGGATGGCCGTCGGCACCGAACCAGGCGACCTGGTCGGCATCGAGAGAAGCGGGGTCCGCAGGTCGCAGGAAGTGCGCAGCGCGCAGCTGGAGGTGCTCGCCGCGCAGCTGGAGCAGCCGGGTCACGGTCTCGCCCATGGCGTCGATGCGGGGAGTGCGTGCCCAGTGCATCCAGGAGACCTCGTTGTCCTGGCAGTAGGCGTTGTTGTTGCCCTGCTGGGTGCGCAGCCTCTCGTCGCCGGCGGTGAGCATCGGGGTGCCCGAGGCCAGCAGCAGCGTGGCCAGGATGCTGCGGGTGGTGCGCCGACGGGCGCGCTCGATCTCCGCCGCGCCCTCGGTGCGCGCAGGCAGCTCTCCCTCGTGGCCATGGTGATAGGAGCGGTTGTCGGAGGTCCCGTCGCGGTTGTCCTCGCCGTTGGCCTCGTTGTGCTTGGTCTCGTAGGCGGTGAGGTCCCGCAGGGTGAAGCCGTCGTGCGCGGTGACGTAGTTGACCGAGGCCCAGGGCGAGCGCAGGCTGCGCCCGGCGGGCAGCTCGAGGGGGTCGCTCCCGGTGAACAGATCGCTGGATCCGGCCAGCCGGGTCGCCAGGTCGCGGACCCCGCCGATCGCCTCGTCCCCCGAACGCTCGCGCATCGCCCGGTCGGAGAGCCAGAAGGCGCGCACGTCATCGCGGAACGCATCGTTCCACTCCGCGAAGGGCACCGGGAAGCTGCCGGTCTGCCAGCCGCCGGTGCCCACGTCCCACGGCTCAGCGATCAGCTTCACGCCGCGCAGCACGGGATCGGTGGTGATCGCGCGCAGCAGCGGATGATCGGGCCGGAAGCCGTGGTCGTCGCGACCCAGTGTCGCCGCGAGGTCGAAGCGGAAGCCGTCCACGTGCATCTCCTGCACCCAGTAGCGCAGGGAGGCGAGGACCAGGTCCATCACATGCACCGAGCGCGGGTCGAGGGTGCCTCCGGTCCCGGTGACATCGAAGAAGCGGCCGTGATCGATCCAGTAGTACTCGAGGTTGTCCAGTCCCCGCAGTGAGAGGGACGGACCATCGGAGCCGCCCTCGGCGGTGTGGTTGTAGACCACGTCGAGGATGACCTCGAAGCCGGCTGTGTGGAGGCTGCGCACCATCGTCCTGACCTCGTCGACCACCGCTTGCGCGCCGGCTCTCTGGGCCGCTGCGGTGGCCAGCGCGGGGTCGGGGGCGAAGTACGACAGCGTCGAATAGCCCCAGTAGTTCGTCAGCCCCAGGCGGGTCAGGTGCGGCTCGTCCATCGCCGCGTGGATCGGCAGCAGCTCGACGCTGGTCACGCCGAGGTCGCGCAGATAGCTCGTCACCGCCGGATGTCCCAGACCCGCAAAGGTGCCGCGCTGTTCGGGGGGAAGCTCGGGATGCAGCTGGGTGAATCCCTTGACGTGCATCTCGTAGAGCACCGTGGAGCCCCAGTCCACCAGCGGTCGCCGATCGTCCTGCCAGTCGAAGGCGTCGGAGACGACCACGGACCGCAGGGCGTCCTCGCCGCTGTCGGTCTCGTCGCGCTGTGCGGCGTCGCCGACGGGATCGAGCATCGCATCGACCTCGAAGGGGAAGAATGAGCTCAGCAGGGGTGAGGAGTGCGAGACGCCGCGCGCCCACGGATCCAGCAGCAGCTTCTTCGCAGAGCACAGCAGTCCGGCCGAGGGATCCCAGGGGCCGTCCACGCGCAGTCCGTACTCCGTGCCCGGCGTCATCCCGCTCACGTGATCCCAGTGCAGGCCGCCGTCGACGTGGCGCAGCCTCTGCCGGTGCTCGGTGGAGCCCTGCCGGATGCACAGATCGACGCTGTGCGCGCGAGGAGCGGCGACGGCGAAGGTTCCGCAGCCCTGCTCGTCGACGACGAGGCCGGGGGAGGTGGGGGCGACGGGAGGCGTCGCACGATCTGCAGGCACCCGGGCATTCTGCCATCGGACCGCGCGTGGATGGCCGCTGCGGTGATCCGGGCCGCTAGGATCGTCGCGGTGGTCCTCGATCCGTCACCGACGGGGGCAGGAACAGCACAGCCGCACCAGCAGAACGCATGACGGGGGAACCGCAGCGCATGAGCAACCCACCCAGCCAGCAGCCCGGGGACCTGGCGCGACCCGCCGTGCCCCCGGCGCCGTCGGGGCCGTCGGCGACGTCCGCCACGGCACCGGGACGCCCTGCAGGAGATCCGGGGGCCGCAGGCCGCCCTCCGCGCGGTCCGGGCGAGTTCGCCCCCGCGAGCCCTGCGATCTCCCCGGCTGACCTCGAGCGCAGCGGCTCCGTCGTCAACACCATCACCGGTGTGTTCCACTCCCGCGTGGTCGGCCAGGAGAACCTGCGCATGACCCTGCTGGCCGCGCTCGCCGCCGGCGGGCACGTGCTGCTCGAATCGGTGCCGGGCCTGGCGAAGACCACGGCGGCCAGCGCTCTGGCCTCGTCGATCACCGGCTCCTTCGCCCGCATCCAGTGCACACCGGACCTGATGCCCAACGACATCATCGGCACCCAGATCTTCAACTACGGCTCGGGGACCTTCACCACCCAGCTGGGCCCCGTGCACGCCAATGTCGTGCTGCTGGACGAGATCAACCGCTCCAGCGCGAAGACGCAGTCCGCGATGCTCGAGGCGATGCAGGAGCGCCAGACCTCCATCGGTGGCGAGGTCTACCGCCTGCCGGAGCCGTTCATGGTGCTGGCCACCCAGAACCCGATCGAGGAGGAGGGCACCTATGTCCTCCCCGAGGCGCAGATGGACCGCTTCTTGATGAAGGAGATCCTCACCTATCCGCGCCCGGCCGAGGAGCACGAGATCCTCGACCGCTCCACCGCGGGCAGCCTCACCGGGCCGCGGCAGGCCGTGGGCACGGTGACGCTCGAGGACGTGCGCTTCCTGCAGGCGATGGTCGACCAGGTCTACGTGGACCCCGCGGTCAAGCGCTACATCATCGATCTGATCTTCACCACCCGCGGCTCAGGCCCGCGCCCGGTGCCCAACCTCACCCAGTCGGTGCGCGTGGGCGCGAGCCCCCGCGGCTCCCTCGCGCTGATGCGGGTGGCGCAGGCCCAGGCCCTCCTCCAGGGCCGGGACTATGTCACGCCCGACGATGTGCGAGCCATGCGGTACGGGGTCCTGCGCCATCGCCTGGTGCTCACCTTCGACGCGCTGGCCAGCGGCATCAAGCCCGAGCAGATCATCGACGCGGTCTTCCACGCCGTGCCGATGCCCTGAGCGACGAGCACGACGAGCACGACGAGCACGACGAGCAGGACGGAGCGCGACACCACCTCATGGCCACCTCGCTGCTGACCCGCGTCAAGGCACGGGTGGATCTGCACACCTCGAACCGGGCGCGCGGGCTCATCCAGGGACGCGGCCGCTCGCTGTTCAAGGGCAGCGGCGAGGACTTCGACGATCTGAAGTACTACCAGCCCGGGGACAAGATCTCCGACATCGACTGGAAGGCCACCGCCCGTTCCGGGGAACCGCTGATCCGGCAGTTCAACGAGGAGCGGGTGCGGCACCTGTCGGTCGTCGTGGATACCTCCTCGGCGATGGCGGCCACCGCCGCCGACGGCAGCTCCAAACGCGACGCGATGATCCTCGCCGCCGGGATGGTCTGCTTCCTGGCGCAGAAGAACGGCGACCTGGTGGGGATGGTCGCCGGCCACGAGCAGCAGCCGATCCAGCTGCCGGCGCGTTCCAGCGACGGCCACCTCGAGCTGCTGCTGCGCACCGCTCAGCAGGCGACCACCACCGCTTCCGCCGCGGCGGACAGCGCCTGGCTGCTCGAGCGCGCCTTCCGGGTCACCACCCGGCCCACGCTGATGACGATCATCACCGACGAGGCCCATCCCACCGTCGAGGACTTCACGCTGCTGCGCCGACTGACGACCCGCCACGACGTGATGGTGATCCGGATCGCGGACGCCGATCCGCTGCAGGGCACCGAGCTCGAGAACGACGTGGTCGATGTGGACTCCCCGCGGGAGATCGCCTCCTTGGCGCGCACCTCGAAACGGGTCGCGCACGATGTCGAGGCCTATCGGGGGGCGCGCCGCGAGGGCATCACGGAGATGCTGGACCGTCTGCACATCACCCACATGCTCACCCAGGGGGAGACCACCGTCGTGGAGGACATGATCGCCCTGCTGCGGTCGAGGGAGTACCGCAATGCCCGTTCCTGAGTCGCAGCTGCTCCATGCGGCGCCCGGACTGCTGGCCACGCCCGCGCCGCCGGAGATCATCGCCCCGCCCCAGTACTCGATCGCCTGGGTGATCCTCGCCGTGCTGTGCGTGGTGGTGATCATCGCGCTGATCGTGGCCACCGTGAAGATCACCCGTGCGATCGAGAAGCGGGTCGCCTACCGGGGCCGGCCCGATGACGTCGAGACGCTCAAGGCGGAATTCCTCCGCGCGGTCAACGACATCGCCGACCGTCACGAGAACGGGCAGCTGGAGAGCCGCGAGGGGCACCACGAGCTCACCGGGGTGATGCGCCGCTTCGTGCGCCGCACCACCGGCCACGACGTCACCAGTCAGGATCTGCCGACGCTGCTGGCCGATGAGCGCACCCGCGCCGTCGGCGAACTGATCGGGGATCTCTACGAGCCCGACTTCGCGATGTCCTCCGACCGTGACCTGCGTGAATCGGTGCGACGAGGGCGGGAGGTGATCCGTACGTGGTCATGATCTTCTGGTGGGTCACCGGGCTGCTCCTGGTGGCGGCGATCGCGGTCTGGGCGATCACCTTCTGGAACCGGCGGGCCATGCGCCGCGCGCCGGTGCTGGTGGCGAACTCGCGCTACATGGAGAGGATCCCGAGCTTCGTGCGTGCCCAGCGCACCGCCCGCGTGGTGCGGGTGCTCCAGGTGAGCATCGCCGTGCTCGCGGTGATCTCCGCCTCGGTGCTCTCGGGGAGGATCGCCAGCGAGCGCATCCAGACCCCGGAGTTCTCCTCGCGGGACATCGTGCTGTGCCTGGATGTCTCCGGGTCGATGTACGAGTACGACGCCGAGATCCTCGATACCTTCGCGCAGATGGTGGACACCTTCGAGGGGGAGCGGGTGGCGCTGACGATCTTCAACTCGACCACCCGCACCGTCTTCCCGCTGACCAACGACTACGACCTGATCAAGCGAGAGCTGGAGGCCGGGGCCGAGGCGATCGACTTCGACGAGTTCGGGTACCGCCTGGGCACCCGTGACTACTCCGAGGACAAGGTGCGTCAGTACGTCGAGTTCGTGGAGGGCACCCGCGGCATCCCCGATGAGGCCTCGATCGTCCCTGACGGCCTGGCCTCCTGCGCACAGGTCTTCGACCGGGCGGAGGAGGACCGTTCGCGGTCGATCATCTTCGCGACCGACAACGAGGTCAACGGCGATCCGATCTACTCGCTCCAGGAGGCGACCCAGCGGGTCGCCGATCGGGAGGTGGACCTGTACACCTTCTATCCCGGGGCCTACGAGTGCGGCCCGAGATGCTTCGAGGAGCTGGAGGCCGCCACCGAGGACCAGGACGGCGAGCTGTACGAGTCCTCGGACCCGGAGGCGATCCCCTCGATCATCAACGAGATCCAGAAGACGCAGGCCGAGGTGATGGGGGCGACGCCGACCGTCGTGCGGACGGACCATCCCGCCACCGGCTTCGTGCTGACCTTCCTCACCCTGGTGGGGATCCTGGTGCTGGGATGGAGGACCCGCTGATGCGTCTCGAGCTCATGATGCCCCTGTGGGCCCTCATCCCGCTGTTCGGTGCGATGCTGACTCTGTGCCTCGTGCTGCTGGTGCGCCGTCCCCGCCAGCGGCTCATGTGGGGGCGCCGGCTGCTGCTGGTGCTGCTGCTGCTGGCGGTGGCGCTGCGCCCGGTCACCCCGATCGAGAGCGAGCAGACGGAACGGATGAACGCCAATGTGTTCTTCGTCGTGGACCGCACGGGATCGATGAACGCCGAGGACTTTGCGGGCGAGCAACCGCGGCTGGAGGGGGTGAAGGCCGATATGACCAGGATCATGGGGATGACCGAGGGGGCACGCTACTCGATCATCGCTTTCGACTCCGCCGCCACCCAGCAGCTCCCGTTGACCACCGATGCCGGGGCCGCGGCGGCCTGGATCGACACCCTCACCACGGAGCCCACCGCCTATTCGAAGGGTTCCAACGTGGACCGCGCGCTGACGCCGCTGACGATGGAGATCTCCGAGGCGAAGCGCGATGATCCCGACTCCAGCGTGCTGGTGTACTTCCTCTCCGACGGCGAGAACACCGACGGGGAGGAGTCGGAGTCCTTCAGCCAGGCGGCGGGCTTCATCGACGGCGGTGCAGTACTCGGCTACGGCACTGCCGAGGGGGGACCGATGAAGGCCCAGGGCGGTGAGGACGACGGCGAATACATCACCGGCCCCGACGGCGGGAAAGGCATCTCCAGCATCGATGAGGAGCAGCTGGAGAAGATCGCCGGGGAGCTCGGCGTCCCCTACCTCCACCGCGACGATCCCGAGGCGCCGATCGAGGGCACGATGGAAGGCATCACGCTGCGTCCGATCCCGAGCGAATCGCGACGGGAGGTGGCGAGTTTCGAGGACTGGTACTGGATCGCCTCGATCCCGCTGGCCGCACTGCTGATCTGGGAGCTGGGGGAGATGACCTACCGTCTGCCGCGAAAGCTCGACCGCTACGACGTCTCAGGAGCGCAGAGATGAGCACACCGTTGGCGCAGGACCCGCGCACCGAGACGCCCGGACGGGGCGGCAGCGGCGCGCTCGCGCAGGACGACAGCGGCAGTGCGAAGAACTTCGGGCTGAACGTGAAGCGGCTGCGCCTGACCCGGATCATCACGCTGGCGATCCTCTCCCCGCTGATCCTGCTGCTGGCCCTGCTGGCGGTGCGCTTCGTGTCGATGCCGATCACCCAGTCGACACACCTGGGCGCCTACGAGGACGGGGACTACCCCGCCGCCGTGGAGCGCCTGGCGCCGGTGGAGTTCGCCAACTGGTTCGAGCCCTACCTGCCGCATATGTCCAGGGGCACCACCCTGCTGCAGCAGGGTGAGGACGCCGCCGCCGAGGAGGAGCTGCGGCTCGCGCTTCGGGAGTGGAGCTCGCACAGCGACCTCAACGCCCCCCTGCACGCCCAGTGCAAGATCCTCAACAATCTCGCGATCTCCATCGAGCGCCAGGCCGATCAGCTCGAGGACCCGCAGCAGCGCGCGGACCGCCTCTTCGAGGCCGAACAGCTGCTGGCCCCCTGCGCCGGCGGTGGAGGCGGTGGAGAAGGCGAGGGCCAGGGCGGTGGAGGCTCCGGCAACGAGGACTCCGAGACCACCGAGGGCAACGGCGAGCGGGTCGAGGAGAAGCGCCGCGAGGCCGATGAGGAGGCCGGCAACGATCCCGACGCCCGCGGCGAGGAGGACGGCAGCGGCGGGGACGGGGAAGGGACGCCGCAGCAGCAGGATCCCGGGGATCCCCAGCGTGAGGACCCCGAAGGGGACGGGCCCGAGGAGGAGGCCACCACCGAGGGCGACTCCGAGGAGGAGCAGAAGGACGACGAGCTCGATCAGCGCAACCGTGACGCCCAGGGCGGCGAGGGCGAGGAAGATTCCGGTGAGTC
>JAKDUN010000443.1 GCA_030457675.1 Brachybacterium sp.
ATGTCAGCGCAGAGCGCCTGCGCCGTACCGTCGACCAGGCACATCCGCGGGCCTGAGCCCCGCTCTCATGACCGGAGCCCCGCCCTCATGGCCGGAGCCCCGTTCTCATGGCCGGTGCCCGACTGCCGAGGGCCCCGCTGCAACGGGGCCGAGCCCACAGCTCGCGAGGCTGGCGTCGACAGAGGCTCGACGGTCACGGGAGGCACAGGTGCCGCAGGGGACACAGGTGCCACAGGCGCGGAGCCGGTGGGCGGTCCGCCCCAGGGCAGCAGGACGCTCGGGCCGTGTGCGCCGAGCAGCGGCAGCGGATCCAGATAGGTCCCGCCCCGCCGCGCTCCGAGGTGCAGGCAGCTCCTCCCGGGGCAATGCGAGGACGAGGAGGCGAGGGCGAGGGTGCCGAGTACTTCGCCCGACTCCACTCGGCGTCCCTCCTCCAGGACGCCGCGCACCGGCTCGTAGGTCGAGATCAGACCGTCGGCATGCTGCACCGAGACCACCCCGCGCCCGGCGACCATCCCGCTGAACCGCACGGTGCCGGCCTCGACCGCACGCACTGCTGCGCCCTCGGCCGGGACCGCGATGTCGATCCCGCGATGGCCGGGCCCGTACGGGTGTGCGGGCGCCTGGAATGGTGAGATCACGGGATGCGGGGGCGGCAGCGGCCACTGCCAGCGCGGACCGTCGGCCCGCGCGTGCTCGGGCAGCGCGCCCACCACGAGCAGAACCATGGCCAGCAGCGCCACCAGGCGTGCATGCGCGCTTCGTTCCGGCCCGGGGGATCGGTGCCGAGGACGGACGACGGGCGGCGGGGCGGGGACCGACAGGGGCGACATGACCCGTATCCTCCGGCAGCGCCCGGCGGCTCGACGCGGCGCCCGCCCGGACGGTGGACGAGCAGCGGGTGGGGAGGAACGATCGGCCTCGGACCCGGCGTCGCCGACATCGTGGCCGGCACTGCACCAGATACGGCCGCCGACGCCGCTCGGGGTGACGCACGCCGCGCTCGGAATCGTGGTGGCGTCAGATAGACTGTTCTCAGCATCCGGTCCGTCCGGATGACTTCGCGTGCCCACCAGGGCCCGTCGATCATCGGTCCTCGACCGTTCCCGCACCTCAGGCGCGGGATGTTTCGGGGCAGTCGACGACCCGGGCACCAGGCCCCGCACCGACCGGTGGCGGGGGAACAACCGAGAAAGCAGGTCCTGCGCGATGACCGCGGACGCCCAAGGGCGCGCCGTGTGAGCCCAGGGCCGCAGAACAGAGGACACCATCATGGCAGTCGTCACCATGCGCCAGCTCCTGGAGAGCGGCGTCCACTTCGGACACCAGACCCGTCGTTGGAACCCGAAGGTCCGTCGCTTCATCTTCACCGAGCGCAACGGCATCTACATCGTCGACCTGATGCAGACGCTGACGTACATCGACAAGGCGTACGACTTCGTCAAGCAGACCGTCGCCCACGGCGGCACCATCCTGTTCGTCGGCACCAAGAAGCAGGCGCAGGAGTCCGTGCAGGAGCAGGCCACCCGCGTGGGCATGCCCTTCGTGAACAATCGCTGGCTGGGCGGCATGCTCACCAACCTGCAGACCGTCTCCCAGCGCGTGAACCGCCTCAAGGAGCTCGAGCAGATCGACTTCGAGGATGTGGCCTCCTCCGGCCGCACCAAGAAGGAGCTGCTGATGATGCGCCGCGAGAAGGACAAGCTCGAGCGCACCCTGGGCGGCATCCGCGACATGGGCAAGGCGCCCTCGGCCATATGGATCGTGGACACCAACAAGGAGCACCTGGCCGTCGACGAGGCCCAGAAGCTCAACATCCCGGTCGTCGCGATCCTGGACACCAACTGCGATCCCGACGAGATCACCTACCCGATCCCGGGCAACGACGATGCGATCCGCTCCGTCACGCTGCTGACCCGCGTCATCGCTGATGCCGTGGCCGCCGGTCTGCAGGAGCGTCACGCCAAGTCCACCGGCGGGGAGAAGAACGTCTCTGCCGTCGAGGCTGAGCCGCTGGCCGAGTGGGAGCAGGAGCTGCTCAAGCAGTCCGAGGTCCAGCAGCAGGACGCCCCTGCTGAGGAGTCCGTCGCCGCGGAAGCCGCGGAGATCGCCGAGGAGCCGGCCGGCATCTCCGCCGAGGCTCCGGCCCAGGCGGCCGCCAACGCCCCCGCAGCGGACGCCGCCGCCGAGGCAGTCGCCGAGGAGAAGTCCTCCGAGGCCCCGGCCGCCGAGTGACTCCCGGGCCCGGGAACGGCACCAC
>JAKDUN010000073.1 GCA_030457675.1 Brachybacterium sp.
CCCGGCAGGAGTTCGTGGGCGTCGTGCGCGGTCGCACCGCCCGCTCCAGCCGCTGAGCAGCTGCTGCGCCCCGGGCGCGGCCGTGACAGCCTGGCCAGACCCGCCAACTCCCGACCGACGACCCCTCCACGACGAAGGAGAACCCATGACCGAGCAGGCCCCGCACATGAACGTCGAGAGCTTCAACCTCGACCACCGCACCGTCGCCGCGCCCTACCTGCGCATCGCCGATCGCAAGGAGCTGCCCGGCGGCGACGTCCTGACGAAGTTCGATGTGCGCCTCGCCCAGCCCAACGTCGAGCACCTGGAGACCGAGACCGTCCACTCGCTCGAGCACATGATGGCCGAGCACATGCGCAACCATTCCGGCGACGTCCTGGACGTCTCGCCGATGGGCTGCCGCACCGGCTTCTACGTGCTGCTGAGCGGCGAGCACACCGTCGAGAGCTTCGCGCCCGTCCTCGAGGCCACGCTGCGCGATCTGCTGGCGGCCGACGAGGTGCCCGCGGCCAACGAGGTCCAGTGCGGCTGGGGAGCCCACCACAGCCTCGAGGGTGCGCAGACCGCCGCCCGCGAGTTCCTCGACCAGCGCTCGGTGTGGGACCAGGTCACGGCGGACTGACCGCGCACGCGAGCTGAGCGCGGACCCCGCCGACCGCTCCCGCGAACCGGCTGCTCGCGCGTCAGCCTCGTCCCATGCCCTCGCGCACCGCCGCCAGCAGGCGCGTGGTGCGCTCGTCGGTCGCGATGTCGTCGATCGAGACCGGGGCGCCGGCAGCATCCGCCAGCGGGATGCGCCAGTTGGGGTACTCCTCGTCGGTGCCCGGCTGGTTCTGGATCCGTCGCTCGCCCACGCAGTCCACGAGCGAGACGCCCAGCAGCATCGACGGGGTCCGCGCCAGGTGACGGTGCAGGGCGAGCACGGTCTGCTCGATGTCCGTCTCCTCCTCGCCGCGGGCCTCCAGCAGCCCCTCCTCGCGCAGCAGGTCGAGCACCTGCTCGCGTCCGGCGGCATCCGCGTCGAGCTCCTCGCCGAGATCCCGCTCCAGCAGACCCAGCTCATGGCGCAGGGCCACGTGGTCACCCGCCAGGTAGCCCGCCGTGGGCGGCAGGTCGTGGGTGTTCACCGAGGCCATGCACAGCGTGCGGTAGTCCTCAGCCTGCAGCGGCGTGCCCTCGCTGTCGTCTTCGAACCACAGGATCGAGGTGCCCAGGATCCCGCGGCCGGAGAGGTAGTCCCGCACCCACGGCTCGAAGGTGCCGAGGTCCTCGCCGACCACCAGGGTGCCCGAGCGCTGCGCCTCCAGCACGAGGATGCCGATCATCGCCTCGTGGTCATAGGAGACGTAGGCGCCGTCGGCCGCCTCCTGACCCTCCGGGATCCACCACAGCCGGAACAGACCCAGCACGTGATCGATCCGCAGCGCCCCGGCGTGACGCATGAGCGTGCGCAGCATGTCCCGCCACGGCCGGTAGGAGGCCTCGCGCAGCTGCTCGGGATGCCATGGCGGCTGGTGCCAGTTCTGGCCCTGCTGGTTGTACTGATCGGCCGGCGCGCCGACGCCCGCCCCGTCGGCCAGGACGTGACGCAGCCGCCACGAGTCCGCGCCGATCTGCTCCACCCCGACGGCGAGGTCGTGCATGATCCCGATCCGCATACCGGCATCGCGGGCCGCCGCCTGGGCGGCGCTCATCTGCTCATCCAGCAGCCACTGCGTCCAGACGTGGAAGTCGATCCGCTCCGAGAGCTCGCCACGAGCCTGCTCGAGGGTGGACTCATCGAGGTCCTGCAGTGCGGCCTCGTCGTTCGTGCCGCGCACCGACTCCGCGATGGCGGACCACAGCGCGAAGTCCTCCAGGCCCTGACCCTCCCGGGCGCGGTAGACGTCCAGCAGCGCCTGGCGCCCCGCGGTCAGCGGCACCGCGAAGAGCTCCTCGAGAGCCTGCAGCTTCGCGGCCAGCACCTCATCGCGCTCGAGACGGTCCACACGGTCGTTCCAGCCGGACTGCTGCTCGCGCAGGAGCCGCACTCGCTGGCGGGCGACGTCGGAGAGCTCGCGGTGCTCGGCGACGTCCTCGATGCGCAGGTACAGCGCACTGGTGAAGCGGCGCGTGACCGGGAGATAGGGGGAGGGCTCGACCGGCGGGGTCGGGTAGGAGGCGTGCAGCGGATTGACCAGCAGGAAGTCCGCGCCATGGCGGGCACCGCTGATCGCGGCGAGATCGCGCAGGTCGGCGAGGTCGCCGATGCCCCAGGAGCGCTGCGAGCGGATCGAGTAGAGCTGTGCCTGCAGGCCGAAGGCCCGCTTCGCGGCGAACTGCTCGTGCACGGTCACTCGCGCGGGCGTCACCACCACGTCCGCCTCGGACACGCCCTGCGCGGTCCGGGCGACCAGTCGGTGCCAGCCCAGCGGCAGCCCGGCGGGCAGGTGGAAGCGGGCCCGTCCGCGCAGCGACCCGTCGAGATCGAACGGCGCGGTGTGGTCCTCGGCCTGCGCGAGGTCGCGGCGACCACCGTCCTCGAGCAGCAGGTGCGCGCTGACCGTGGTGCCGTGGGCGACGTGGACGGGCACAGTCGTGGCGATGTCCTCGCGCAGCACCGTCACCGGCGGCAGGGTGCGGGCCCAGGGAGCACGCTCGCGCTCGCGCCGCACGGCCGCGACGTCCTGATCGGAGTTCACCGGTGCACCGAGTGCGGCGAGGATCGCGTGGAGGGTGTCGTCGCCGACATCCTTGAGCGTGCCGTCCCACCCCCAGTACTGGGTGCTGACGCCGAGGTCGCGGGCAAGAACTCGCAGCGCTGAGGGATCTGGGGACATGTGGTAAGCGTAGCGGCCCGGGGGCCCGGTGGAGCCTCCCGGGCCGTCGGTTGCCGCGCGGGTCTGCGCCCTCCGTCTGCGCACTCCGTCTGCGCCCTCCGTCGGTGACAGCCCCGTGGGCGCCTCAGCGGAAGGCCAGCAGCTCGGTGGGGAGGGAGCCGGTGGCGATGAGGGTGTTCAGAGCGTCGACGAACTCGTGACCCTCTTGCGTGTGTCGGACATCGAGCTTCAGGGAGGAGCCGTCGTGCATCTCGATCCTCACGGTGTCGCTGAAGAACCCTGTGTCATACACCGCCTCGCGGACGTCGGCCGGGCGCCGCTCCTTCAGGTGCCGTCCGGGCGCGCGTCCCCACAGGACCCTCTGGTCGGTGACCGCGAGGTATTCGGTGGAGTTCCCGGACGGGCCGGGTAGGACCAGGAATGTGTGCTCCCCGGGATGGAGCCAGGTGAGCGCGGTCCCCGAATGGATCTCCCGGCAGCCGGACAAGCTCGTGGTGCCCATGAGGGCACGATCCCAGGCGGCGCACATCCGGTTCTCGACGGTGTCCGGAGCGTAGGTCCCCGCCGCGTGAAGGGCGCTGGTGACGTCGGCGGGTGTCATCGGTGGTGGGGCCTGCCCGGTGGTGGCCAGGGCATGGAGTGCGTGCGTGAAGCGGATCCCGTCCTCGGCAGTGCACGGCTGGATCGACAGATCCCTGGCGGAGAGCACGTCGATCCTGACGTCGCGGCCGAGCCCGGGGAAGTAGGAGGCTCCGCGCACGTCCGGGGCGGGGACCGCGCGCTTCCGCGTGATGTCCTTCGCGGAAGACCCTGCGGCGCGCCACTGGCCGAGGACCAGCTCCTCGCGCGTGACGAGGAGGATCCGTGCCGTGTCGTCGGGGACGCCGGGCAGGGCGAGGAGGACGTCGTCGTCGGGGTCCAGGAGGTGGTCGGCGAGGTCCTCGGGCATCAGCAGCCGGCGCCGGATCGTGGTGGTGGCCAGGGCGGTGGCGAGGCTCTGCCGGGCAAGGCTCGTTCCATGGGGCATACCGTCATCGTAGGGGGATGGGGAGTTGTCCCCATCGCCAGCGCGACCGGTCCCACATACCGTGGACCCTGCAGGCGACGAGTGCCCTGCCGTCCGGCGAGGACGCGGAATGGGGCAGATGGCCACGGGAGAGACGAACGATGACCGGATTCCAGGGCGCGGATACTGAACAGCTCCGTGAGCACGCGGAGCTGATGCGCGATCGCGCGAAGACCCTGGACGGTCTCCGGACCCGGATCTCGATGCTGGTCGCCTACGGCGCTGAGTGGGAGGGCGGGGACGCCGAGGCCTTCCGGGACCGGTGGCGCAGCGAGGTGGCCCCGACGTTGGACGAGCAGATCGCCACGATCGAGGCACGGGGGACCACGCTCGACGAGCAGGCCGAGCAGCAGGACGCGGTCTCGGAGGCGGAGCAGGCGCCGGGATTCCTCGAGAACGCACTCGGGCTGGCCAAGGAGGGCCAGGGGATCTTCACGTCGTACAAGAAGCTTCGGGACCTCGCGGAGGATTTCCCCACGCACATGGGCAGATGGAAGGAAGCCCTCGCACAGGGACCGAACAAGCTCTGGGACTTCTACAAGAGTGAGCTGAAGCAAGGGTTGGGGAAGGCGCTCAACCGTGGCGAGGAATACTCTTCCATCGCGAAGAAGCTCCTGGACAAGGCTGGGCTCCCTGATTCCTTGGGCAACTGGGATCCGCTGAAGAAGCTCGATACGGGCAAGTTCCCCTCCTGGCTCGACAACGCCGCGCCGAAGCTCGGGATGCTCGGGAAGCTCGGTGGGAAGGCCATTCCCGGACTGGACATCGGGCTGGGCGTGCACCAGATGATGAACGCCGACAACACCTTCGACAAGGTCAGCGGCGGACTCTCCGCGGTCAGCGGCGGTCTGGTCCTCGCAGCTCCGCTGTTCGGTCCGGCCGCACCGATCGTGGCCGGGGTCGGCGTCGCCGCGGGCGTGGTGTCCATCGGTATGGACCTGGGCAAGATGGCCTGGGAGAACCGGGAAGCGATCGCCGACTTCGCGGGCGACGTCGGCGAGGGCATCTCCAATGTCGCCGGCGGTGCTGCCGATGCCGCCTCGAACGCTGCGGAGTCGATCGGGAACGGGCTGGAGTCCGCCGGTGACGCCGTCAGCGACGCCGCCGGGAACGTCGGCGACGCGATCGGCGACGCCCTCGACTTCGGCTGGTAGCACGCCGCGGAGCAGCGACCCCGAACAGGCTCGGCGCCGTCCCGAGCACACTGTGAGCACCCCCTCACCGCCATCCTCACGACCACCGTCCCCGCAGGCCCAAGGAGCTCTCGATGACCATCCCGACAGTGACCGAACGAGATGCCGCAGGAGCCATGGAGCTCCTCGCCTCCGCCTCCGAGGATCCGGAACTGCTGATCGTCCTCACCGATGAGGAGATCGTCGCCCTCGCAGGCCGCGACACGCTCTCCTTCACCGGCAGCCCCTACCTCGATCAGGAGAGCGTCGACGAGGCCGCGCACGCCTCGGCGGCACTGCGCTCGCTGATCGCCCGGGGACTGGTCGTCACCGTGGACGAGGCGATGGAGAACGAGGGGGAGACGGTCATCGGCGAAGCGCAGGACCGCGCGCTGCAGATCGACCGTCCGCTCGCCGGACTGCTCATGCTGCGCTCCACCGCGACCGCCGTCGTGCACGTCACCCGGCAGGTCGCCGAACAGATGACCCGCCTCGTGCTGCACGTGGAGGCCGACGGGGGAGTGCTGGAGGAGTTCATCTCGGCCGACGGCTTCCATCGCTTCTCCGTGCCGACGCCGAGGGCGGCCATCGAACGCCTGGCGCGCTTCATCGACCCGAACGGGGTCGCCGGCCAGGAGAGCGGGGACCCGGTCACCGCCCCGATCGCCGAGCTGGATGCGGCCGAGGGCGAGCTCGCCGAGACGCTCGCGGACACCCGCACCCTCTCGGTCCTCACCGCGGTCGGCGCGACCGAGGCGATGCAGGCCACGATCTTCGCGACCAGCGGCGCCGTGTACGCGATGGACACCCCTGAGGAGGGCGAGACGGAGGCGACAGTCAGCGAGCAGTCGGCCGAGGATCTGCGGGAGCTGCTGCGCGAGGTGCTCACGCGGGGCACCCGGCCCGAGGTGGGCTGACAGGCCGTGCCGTCGGCGGCGCTGTCACGGAGTCGAATCGTCGACGGCGCCGTCGACCATGCCGTGGACGCAGCTCGCCGCCGTCAGGTCCAGGACGGCAGCCACATCCGGTAGCGCCACTGCTCCACATCGAGCACCTGGCCGGTCCAGACGGGCCAGAAGAATGCCGAGACGAGCACGATCAGCACCAGCAGCGAGCCGACGAACAGACCACCGGCGAGCCGTCGCTCCCGCTCCGCATCGGCGGAACCGATCGCCAGCGTCATCACATAGGCCAGGCACAGGATCACCCACGGCGCGAAGGCGACGGTGTAGAACGTGAAGATCGTCCGCTCGCTGAAGAACAGCCACGGCACATAACCGGCGACGATCCCGGCCAGCGCCGCCCAGGCGCGCCCGTCCCAGCGCACCACCGCGATCACCAGCGTCACCAGGATCGCGAGGGTGCCCAGCCACCAGATCAGCGGGTTGCCGACCGAGAGGATGTGCGCCCCGCATTCGGCGACCTCGCAGCCCTGCTCGCCGTAGTCGTAGGAGCGGTAGTAGAAGTTCGTGGGTCGCACCTGCAGCAGCCAGCCCCAGGGATTCGCCTCGTAGGGGTGCTCGGAGTCGAGGTCGACGTGGAAGCTGTAGGCCTGGACGTGATACAGCCACAGCGACAGCAACGAGTCCACGACGCCGTTGCCGGTGGCCACACCCTCCTCCGCAGCGAGATGGCGGTTGTATCCGAGACCGGAGGCGAACCAGCCGGCCCAGGAGACCACGTAGGTCACCAGCGCCGTGCCGACCATCGCGAAGAAGGCGGGGATCGCATCCCTCACCAGAGACCCGAGCAGCCAGTCGCGCTGCGCGGCGGTGCGGCGGGCCCACCAGTCCCACAGCACCGCCATGATCCCGAAGACCGCCACGAAGTACAGCCCTGACCACTTCACCGAGCAGGCCATGCCCAGCAGCAGGCCCGCGGTCAGGCGCCACGGACGCAGCCCTCCGGAGATGCCGAGCGGAATCGCTGCCGCGGAGCTGGTGTGCATCGTCGCGCTCGCCAGGGCGAGCCGCTCGCGGAAACGGTCCCGGTCGATGAGGAGCGCGCCGAATGCGGCCAGGGCGAAGAACATCAGGAACGGATCCAGCAAGCTGGTGCGGGAGTGCACCAGGTGCACTCCGTCGACCGCGAGCAGCAGACCGGCGATCAGGCCCGCGGTGGTCGAGCGGAACAGTCGCCTCCCGATCCGGGCGAGCAGCAGCACCGCGATCGAGCCCAGCACCGCCGAGGAGATCCGCCAGCCCCAGGGATTATCCGCCCCCAGCAGCAGCGTGCCACCGCCGATCAGCCATTTCCCCAGCGGGGGATGGACCACGTAGGCACCCTCGGCCTCGTAGCTGGCCACGTCACCGGCCTCGAAGGCGGCGTCCGGCTCCTCGGGCCAGGACATCTCCACACCCTCCTGGGTGAGGGTGAATCCGTCCTTGACGTAATAGGTCTCGTCGAAGATCAGCTCGCCGATCGAACCCAGGCCCCACAGCCGCAGCACCAGGGCGAGTCCGAACACGGCCATCGCACCGGCCCAGGCGAGCCGGGAGGCGGACAGGTCGAAGGTCTTCAGCCGGCGGCGGTAGGAGGCGAGCACCGCGCTGGGCTCGTCATCGACGGCGGCGCGGTGGGCATGGGGTGTCGCTTCCTCCTCCGTGGGCACCCGCACATGCTAGGTCATCGCCGCGGATCGTCTCGGGAGGAGTGCAGGGTCGGGGAGGCAGGGATCGCTAGCATGGCAGGATGCTCGAGCCCGGAGTCCTCACCCTCGCCGCCACCCCGATCGGCAATCCGCTGGATGCCTCGGTGCGCCTGATGCGGGCCCTCGGCGAGGCGGACCTGATCGCCGCCGAGGACACCCGCCGACTCCATCGCCTGGTGCGGGAGCTCGAGGTGGTCACCGTCGGCACGATCCTGTCGTACCACGAGCACAACGAGGTCGAGCGCACCGAGACGCTGCTCGAGGCGCTGGCAGCGGGGCAACGGGTGCTGATCGTCACCGACGCCGGCATGCCCGTCGTCTCCGATCCGGGGTTCCGTGCAGTGCGGGCCGCGACCGAGGCCGGGCACCGGGTGACCGTGATCCCCGGCCCCTCCGCCGTGCTGACGGCGCTCGCGGCCTCCGGCATCGCGCCGGACCGTTTCACCTTCGAGGGCTTCCCGCCGCGGCGGGAGGGGCGACGGGCCAGCGCGCTCGAACCCCTCGCGACCGAGGAGCGCACCATGGTGTTCTTCGAGTCGCCGCGACGGACCGCCGCGACCCTCGCCTCGATGGTGGAGGCCTTCGGCCCGGAGCGCCCGGCCGCTGTGGCCCGTGAGCTGACCAAGACCTACGAGGAGATCCGGCGCGGCACCCTCGCCGAGCTCGTCGCCTGGGCTGAGGAGGGCGAGGTGCTCGGCGAGGTGGTGATCGTCGTGGCGGGTGCGGAGCCGGTGATCGCGAGCGCGGAGGATCTGGTCCAGGAGGTGCTGGACCGCGCAACGGCGGGCGAGCGGCTCAAGGCCGCGGCGAAGGAGGTCGCCCGGGCGCATACGGGCGTCGGCGCGAGCGAGCTCTACGACCTGGCACTGCAGAAGAAGGCACTGCAGAAGAAGTGAGAACACAGGTCCGCAGCGGCCCGACGTTCGACGACGCCCCCGGCACCAGGTGCCGGGGGCGTCGTCGAAAGTGCTGCGGTGCGGGCGCTGCCCGCGTCGGATCACTCCGAGTGCGAGATCAGGAAGTTTCTGATCGACTGGTCTCCTGCCGCTCGCAAGCTCGCAGGACGTCGATCAGTCAGTTTCTGATCGACTGGTCTCCTGCCGCTCGCAAGCTCGCAGGACGTCGATCAGTCCTGGATCTCGATGAGGCCGCGCTGGTATGCCTTCGCGAGGCGACGCGGCACGGAAGCGGTGCGGCCGCGGACCGTCACCTGCACGAGGTCGGCGTTGTTGGCCTTCCACTGCGAGCGACGGGAATGCGTGCGCGCACGGGACATCTTGAACTTGGGCACTGCCATGGGACGCTCCTTGACGGTCCGGAGGGTGAACGAGCGTTGGCATCCGCCCGAGCAGCGACCCGAACCCGGTCCAACGGAATCGGGGCGCTCGGGTGCACGAATGGACGCGCAACGACGCCCCATCTTGCCATATTCCCTGGTTCCCCGCGCCCTCCGGCCCCGTGAGCTATCACACCGCGTGGGGCACGAAGAAGATCCGCGACTGCCTCCGCAGGGCGTTCGAGGCAGGTCCGACGCTGGTGGGAAGCACCGGGACGGGCACGGTCCGGTCACGGCCCGGGGCTGGAGGGCCACCGTGGTCCGGGACGCTCCTGGGCCCTCCTACCATGGTCCCATGTCGTCACCGCACGAGACCCCGTCCGGACCCGCCGCCCCGCCACCGGTGCGCGACCGCGAGGACATCGACCCCCGCGGGAAGAAGCGCGACCGCTCCTGGCCGCCGGCGCCCGAGCCGCTGCCCTTCCCGGTGATCGACAACCACTGCCACCTCGACTTCGCCGACGGCGACCAGCAGCTCAGCGTCCACGACCATATCGCTCGTGCCGCCGACAGCGGTGTCGATGCGCAGATCACCATCGGCTCGGACCTCGAGGCCGTGCGCTGGACCGCCGCGCTGCTCGCCTCCGAGGACTGCCCTGACTCCCTGCGCGGCGGCGTCGCCGTGCACCCCAACGAAGCCGCGCTCCACGCCCGCGGATACGACCACGAGGGTCGGGCGCTGCCGGGCCTGGACGAGGCGATCTCAGAAATCTTCGCGCTGCTGCGCGGGCCCGGGATGATCGTGGTGGGCGAGTCGGGGCTGGACTGGTTCCGCACCTCGCGTCAGGACGAGCAGGCTCGCGCCGCGCAGATCGATTCCTTCCGTGCACACATCGCCCTGGCGAAGGAGCTGGAGCTGCCGCTGCAGATCCACGACCGGGATGCCCACCGCGACGTGCTCGAGGTGCTCGAGGCCGACGGCGCCCCGGAGCGCACCATCTTCCACTGCTTCTCCGGCGACGCCGAGTTCGCGCGCGAGTGCGTGGATCGCGGCTGGTTCCTCTCCTTCGCCGGCACCGTCACCTTCAAGAACGCCTCGGACCTGCGCGGTGCGCTCGCCGAGGTGGGCCTCGACCAGGTCATGGTCGAGACCGACGCACCCTTCCTCACCCCGGCGCCGTACCGGGGCCGGCCGAACTCCTCCTACCTGATCCCGCACACCATGGCGACGATCGCCGAGGTCACCGGCACCGATCTCGAACAGGCCTGCCGCACGATCCGGGCCACCACCCAGGACGTGTACCGCTGGCCCGAGGTCGTGGCCGCGTGACCGGCACAGAAGCCGCCGGCACGGAGCCCGTCGGCAGCCAGTCCACCGGCACCGATTCCACCGGCATCGATTCCACCGGCATCGATTCCACCGGCGCTGTGCCCGCCGGCGCAGGGATGCTGCTGACTGCCCGTGACATCCGGGAACTCGCCGAGGCCGCAGGGATCCGTCCCTCGAAGCAGCGCGGGCAGAACTTCGTGATGGATCCCAACACCGTCCGCACCATCGTCGGCCGTGCCGGGGTGGAATCGGGCCAGGCCGTGCTCGAGGTCGGTCCGGGCCTGGGCTCCCTCACCCTGGGCCTGCTCGAGGCGGGGGCCGATGTCGCTGCGATCGAGCTGGACCGGGGCCTGGCCGAGCTGCTGCCGCTGACGCTGCGCGCCCGCGGCGTCGAGGACGAGCGCTTCCACCTCCTGCACGCCGACGCTCTCCACGTCACAGAGCTCCCTGCGCTCCCGCGCGCCGGGGAGCCGACGACGCTGGTCGCGAACCTCCCCTACAACGTCGCCACCCCCATCCTGCTCACCATGCTCGGCCGCTTCCCCTCGGTACGGACCGCCCTGGTGATGGTGCAGTCCGAGGTGGTGGACCGACTCACCGCGGGGCCGGGGTCGCGCACCTACGGTGGGCCCAGTGTGAAGACCGCCTGGTACGGCCGGGCCGTGCAGGCGGGGAAGGTCTCCCGCCAGATCTTCTGGCCGGTCCCCAACGTGGACTCGGCCCTCGTCGAGCTGGTGCGGCACGAACAGCCGCTCGGCACCGACGCGGAGCGGGAGAGGGTCTTCACTGTGATCGATGCCGCCTTCGCCCAGCGGCGCAAGACGCTGCGAGCCGCGCTCGCCGGCTGGGCGGGCTCGGCGGCCCGGTCCGAGCAGATCCTGCGGAGGGCCGGCATCGATCCGGGGGCACGCGGGGAGACCCTGGGCATCGAAGAGTTCCGTGCGATCGCCCGCGCAGAGAGGGAGACCGCCTGATGCCGCCCGGACGTCAGCGGGTGGTCGTGCGCGCCCCCGGGAAGATCAACCTGTCCCTGGGGGTCGGCGCGGTCGACGATCGTGGCTATCACGCCCTGGCCACGGTGTTCCAGGCGGTGGATCTCTACGAGACGATCACCGCCGTCCGGGCCGACGAGCTGAGCCTCCAGGTCACCTCGCACGTTCCAGGAGACACCCCCCTGGACGGGTCCAACCTGGCACTGCGTGCGGCGGAGCTGCTGCGCACCGAGTTCGATCTCGATGACGGCGCCGCGCTGCACATCGACAAGCAGGTCCCGATCGCGGGAGGCATGGGCGGAGGATCGGCCGACGCCGCCGCCACCCTGGTCGCCCTGGATCGGCTGTGGGGGCTGGGGCTCGGCAGCGAGCGACTGCGGCAGCTCGGCTCCTGGATCGGTGCTGATGTGCCCTTCGCGATGCTCGGCCACACGGCGCTCGGGCGCGGAAACGGTGCGGACCTCACCACCGTCCTCACCCACGGGGAGTGGACCTGGCTGCTCGCCGTCCCTGGCGGTCATCTCTCGACCCCCGCGGTGTTCCGCCGCTTCGACGAGATCGTCGCCCGCGGCGGCCGCACCCCCGCAGTCCAGCCCACTGTCCACGAACGCCAGCTCCAGGCCCTCAGCGGCGGCAACATCGAGCTGCTCGCCGACACCCTGCACAATGACCTGCAGGCGGCCGCCTTCGCCCTGCATCCGGGACTCGAGCCCGTCGTCGAGGCCGCCGAGCAGCTCGGGGCTCTCGCCGCGCTGGTCAGCGGCTCGGGCCCGACGGTTGCCGTGCTGGTGGAGGACGAGATGCAGGCCAGGTCGATCGCGACAAGGCTGATGAGCGAATCGCTGGTGGAGTCGTGCCTGGTGGCAAGGGGATCGGCACCGGGAGCGAGCGTGCTCGAAGAGGAGTGAGCCGGCGGTTCCCGCAGTCTGTTCCACCGGCGCCCGAGGGACGCGACCGTCATCGACCCGAGTCTCACTCCGTCCCACTCAGCTTCCGTCCCACT
>JAKDUN010000074.1 GCA_030457675.1 Brachybacterium sp.
TGATGCAGGTGCTCTCGCGCCGCACCAAGAACAACCCGGTGCTGATCGGTGAGCCCGGTGTCGGCAAGACCGCGGTCGTCGAGGGACTGGCGCAGGCCATCACGGCCGGCGACGTTCCCGAGACGCTCAAGGACAAGCAGCTCTACACGCTGGACCTCGGGTCCCTGGTCGCGGGCTCCCGCTACCGCGGCGACTTCGAGGAGCGCCTGAAGAAGGTGCTCAAGGAGATCCGCACCCGCGGCGACATCATCCTGTTCATCGACGAGATCCACACCCTCGTCGGTGCCGGTGCCGCCGAGGGCGCGATCGACGCCGCCAGCATCCTCAAGCCGATGCTGGCCCGCGGCGAGCTGCAGACCATCGGGGCGACCACCCTGGAGGAGTACCGCAAGCACATCGAGAAGGACGCCGCGCTCGAGCGCCGCTTCCAGCCGATCCAGGTCGACCAGCCCTCGGTGGCCCACACCGTGGAGATCCTCAAGGGGCTGCGCGACCGCTACGAGGCGCACCACAAGGTGACCATCACCGACGCGGCGCTGGTGGCCGCGGCGAACCTCGCCGACCGGTACGTCAACGACCGCTTCCTGCCGGACAAGGCCATCGACCTGATCGACGAGGCCGGTGCCCGTCTGCGGATCCGCCGCCTCACCGCGCCGCCCGAGCTCAAGGAGTTCGACGCCCGCATCGAGGACACCCGCACGCAGAAGGAGGAGGCGATCGACGGGCAGGACTTCGAGCTCGCCGCCTCCCTGCGCGATGAGGAGCAGAAGCTCAAGACCGAGCGCGATGAGAAGGAGAAGGCCTGGCGGCACGGCGAGTCCGATGCGGTGACCACGGTCAGCGAAGAAGTCATCGCCGAGGTGCTGGCAGCCTCCACGGGCATTCCGATCGTGAAGCTCACCGAGGAGGAGTCCTCGCGACTGCTCCATATGGAGGACGAGCTGCACAAGCGCGTCATCGGACAGAACGAGGCCATCAAGGCCATCTCCCGCGCGATCCGACGCACCCGCGCCGGGCTCAAGGATCCCAAGCGTCCGGGCGGCTCGTTCATCTTCGCCGGCCCCACCGGCGTGGGCAAGACCGAGCTGGCCAAGGCACTCGCCGAGTTCCTGTTCGGCGATGAGGAAGCCCTGATCCAGCTGGACATGTCCGAGTTCGGCGAGAAGCACACCGCGTCGCGACTGTTCGGCTCGCCCCCCGGCTACGTTGGCTACGACGAGGGCGGCCAGCTCACCGAGAAGGTGCGCCGCAAGCCGTTCTCCGTGGTGCTGTTCGACGAGGTGGAGAAGGCCCATGTGGACATCTTCAACTCGCTGCTGCAGATCCTCGAGGACGGTCGCCTCACCGACTCGCAGGGTCGGGTGGTCGACTTCAAGAACACGATCATCATCATGACCACCAACCTCGGCACCCGGGACATCGCCAAGGGCGTGTCCCTGGGCTTCAGCGCGGGCGGCGACCTCTCCACCGACTACGAGCGGATGAAGTCGAAGGTCCATGAGGAGCTCAAGCAGCACTTCAAGCCCGAGTTCCTCAACCGCGTCGATGACGTGGTGGTCTTCCCGCAGCTGTCGGTGCAGGAGATCGTCGAGATCGTGGATCTGGAGGTCGCCAAGCTCGAGACCCGGCTGCGGGATCGGGACATGGCCCTGACCCTCACCCCGTCGGCGAAGAAGCTGCTGGCGGAGAAGGGTTACGACCCGGTGCTCGGTGCACGTCCGCTGCGTCGCACCATCCAGCGCGACATCGAGGACACGCTCTCCGAACGGATCCTGTTCGGTCAGATCCAGGTCGGCGACGAGATCGTCGTCGACGCCGAGGGGGAGGGCCTGCTCGGCGAGCTGACCTTCGCCCACCGCGCCGAGGGCGGTGAGCTCACGCCGATCTCCGAGGACATCGACGTCGAGTCGATGACCCAGGCACGTACCGAGGAGCTCACCCGCGCCGAGGGCGCCGGCTCTCCGGACACGGACAGTGCGGAGGCCAGCACCTCCTGATCCGTGGGGGGGGGGCGGGCGCCCCGGGGGGGGGGGGCCCCCCCGCCCCCCCCCCCCGCCCCCCCCCCCGCGCCGCGGCCCGCCCCCGCGCCGGGCGCCGCGCCCGGCGGGGGGGGGGGGGGGGGGGGGCCGGGGGCGGGCCCCCCCCCCCCCCCACTGCTCGCCCCGGCAGCTCCGCCGGGCCGCGAGCACCACCGGGCCGGGCCCGTGCGGACCCGACAACCCGCTTCGACGTGCCCGGCCGGTCCCGGGCGATCCGCCGGGGCCGTCGACGGAGAGGACGCATGGGCGACACCATCGAGTGGCTGCTGTCACTGACCGGACAGCTGGAGGAATGGATCCTCGGTGTCGCGGACGCCTGGTGGGTCCATCTCCTGGTGTACCTGTTCGCCGCGTTCGATGGCTTCTTCCCGTCGGTGCCCAGCGAGTCGACGATCGTGACCCTCTCCTCCCTGTGGTCGAGCTCGGGGCAGCCGTCGATCATCTTCATCGCCCTGGCCGCCTGGATGGGTGCCTGGACCGGGGACAACATCGGCTACCTGATCGGCAGCAAGGTCGGCGCCGACCGGTTCCGGTTCCTGCGCGAGGGGAAGGGGCGCACGGCGGTCGAGGCCGCCGAGCGCGGTCTGCAGAAGCGGGCGCTGGTGTTCCTGATGACCGCGCGCTACATCCCCTTCGGCCGCACCGCGGTGAACCTGGTCGCCGGCGCTGTGCACTACCCCCACCGCAACTTCTGGCCCCGCTCGCTGCTGTCCACCTTCGTGTGGGCGGTCTACTCGTGCGCGATCGGGGCGATCGCCGGGGCCTGGTTCGCCGATCACCATCTGCTGGCGATCACCGTCGCGCTGATCGCCGCGGTGGTGGTAGCCCTGATCCTCGAGCGGCTGATCGCCGTTCTGCACCGAGCTCTGGACCGACGGGCAGAGCGTCGCGAGGCGGAGAAGGGCGTCGACGAGCACGAGGAGGCCTCCGATGCCGACTCACCGCTGAGCCCCAGCCGTGGAGAGGACAGCCCCGTATGAGCATCATCATCCGCTCCGCACTGCCCGCCGACGTGCGCGGCATCAACCGCCTCGTCGAGCCGATGACCCACACCGGTGTCCTGCTCGGCAAGGATCTGGTGTCCTACTACGAGGCGGTCCAGGAGTTCCTGGTGGCGACCGATGAGGACGGGGAGGTGGTCGGCTGCGGCGCGCTCCACGTGATGTGGGAGGACCTCGCCGAGGTGCGGACCCTCGCGGTGCACGAGGACCAGCGCGGCACCGGATTGGGACACCGTCTGCTCGACTCCCTGCTCGAGCGCGCGCTGGAGCTCGGATTGCAGCGCGTGTTCTGCTTGACCTTCGAGGTGGAGTTCTTCACCCGGCACGGCTTCGAGGTGATGAGCGAGGCCGTGGATCCCGACATCTACAACCAGCTCCTGCGCTCCCCGGACGAGGGGATCGCGGAGTTCCTCGATCTCGCCCGGGTCAAGCCCAACACGCTCGGCAACACCCGCATGCTCAAGGAGCTCCTCGCCCCGCGCTGACGGGATCCCGCGCCCGGGAGCTCCCCGCGCCGACGGGCCGCTCAGGGCAGGCGCAGCTGTGTCCCCTCGCGGACCGCGAGCCCGTCGGCGATCAGCGTGCGGATGCCTCGCCGGGCCCGCTCGATGTTCGCTTCGTCGAGCGCCAGCAGCTGGTCCTCCGCGGCGGAGCCGTCCCGGCGCAGCAGTGCCATGATCATGCCGCGCATCTGTCGGTCCGTGCCCTCGAAGGCCTGACGACGCCGGGTGTCCTCCTGTGCCCGGGGGCGCCCGGCGGCGAACCACGCACAGCCGTTCCCGGCCAGCGGGCACTGCTCACAGCGCGGGGCGCGGGCGGTGCACACCAGCGCCCCCAACTCCATCACGGCCCGGTTCCAGTCCACCGAGCGCTGACGGGGGAGGGGCAGGCTGGCCGTGGCTACGGCGCGTTCGGCGGCGCTGTAGGAGCGGTCGGGCAGGGCCCGGCCGCGCACGCTGCGTGCGAGCACGCGGCGGATATTGGTATCGACCACCACCGCTCGCTCCTGGTGGGAGAAGGCCGTGATCGCGGCGGCGGTGTACTCACCGATCCCCGGCAGCGACCGCAGGGCCTCCTCGCCCCGGGGCACCCTCCCGCCGTGCTCGCGCACGATGACCCGCGCGCACTCCTGCAGCCGCAGCGCCCGTCGCGGGTAGCCGAGCCGGTCCCAGCAGCGCAGTACCTCGGCGGTCGGTGCGTCGGCGAGGTCCGACGGCGCGGGCCAGCGCTCCATCCACTCCAGCCAGCGGGGCAGCACCCGGACCACCGGGGTCTGCTGGAGCATCACCTCGGAGACCAGGATCGCCCAGGTCGAGGCGTCCTCGTGGCGCCAGGGCAGGTCGCGGCCCTCCTCGGCGAACCACGCGATCACCGCATCGACGGAGTCCTCCTCGACAGCGGTCTGCCGGGTCGTGCGCTCCGGCGGGGGGGCGGCCGCACGAACGGGGCGGGTCGGAGCCGTACGGCCCCGGCCCGCGCCGGTGGAATCTGGTGCCGAGACACCGCGCATGATGCTCAGACCTGCGGGGTGGTCCCGCCGAGCTGGCTCGCCCCGCCCCGCTGCGCGGTGAGCGCGTCGCGGATCTCGGTGAGCAGCACGATGTCCTCGGAGACCGCGGTCTCCTCCTCCGCAGGGAGCCCGCGGCGCTTGCGATCGAGCTTGCGCGCGGAGGAGATCGGCAGCACGAACACGAAGTAGACGACGGCCGCGGTGATCAGGAAGGCGATGATCGCCGAGAGCACGGCGCCGATGTTGACGAGGGTGGCGTCATTGCCCTCGATGATGGGGAACGCGAGGCCGGTGGGGTTCTGCCCGCCGAACACGTTGATCACCGGCTGGATCAGGTTGTCCACGAACGCGCCGATCAGCGCGGTGAAGGCCCCGCCGATCACGACACCGACGGCGAGGTCGATGACGTTGCCCTGCATGACGAAGTTCTTGAAACCCTTCATGGGGTCATCCTTACGAGGAGAGGGATACTGAGGAGATGGAGCCGCTGGGCGGTCCGAGAGGGACTTTAACCGATCACCGTCACCACGAGGGTGCCGACCCCCAGCGCGTGAGCGACTTCTCCTGCTCGCCCCCGCTCGACGGTGACGAGCGCCTCGGCCGTCCCGGACCCTCCGCCGCCCAGCGCAGACGTGGCGGCATCGACCGTGACGACCTCGAGGACCTGCGCCGGGACCCCCGAGCCTCCGAAGTGGCTCGGATCCGTCGAGAGCAGCTCGATCCCGGTGCCCGGCGACAGATGCGGCGCCAGCGCTGCGGGCACAGGCACCGTGATCAGTACGGAGCCCTCGGGGATCGCGGTGGCGCCGACGGTCTCGAGCATGCCGGGCAGCAGGGGCGCCCCGGCGTCCAACGGGACCCGGGTGGTGCGGCCCACTGCTGCGTCGACCTCGAGTGCGCTCCCCGCGGGGACCAGGTCCTCCGCGATGCGGGCGGTGCTCAGATCAGCAGAGGTCAGCACCGTGCCGGGCGCGAGCGCGGCATCGGCGACGACCACCTCGACCCCGCGCGCCGAGGGCGGCAGCATCGAGGGCAGCAGGGCCGCGACCAGCGCCGCGATGGCCAGCGCAGCGAGCAGCCGTCGCCGCCGGCGCAGGGCACGGCGCCAGGCGGGCAGATGAGCACGGAGACGGGAGAGCATGCCGCGACGCTAGGCGGCCCGGCCGTGCCACCGGGCCGGAGCATCGAAATAGTGGATGAGGGCGCGCTGGGGAGGAGAGGTCGGCGCGGGGGCGGCTGCTCCCGTGCTGCTCTCGCCCGCGGCTCAGGACGTCGCGGGGGCGGGCTGAGCGCTCGGGGTGCTGGAGGTCGAGGACGTCTCGGAGGAGCTGCTCGTGGAGTCGCCGCTGCTCGTGGAGTCGGCGGTGCTCGTGGAGTCGCCGGTGCTCGCACCGGAGGAACCGGAGGAGCCCGTCGAGGCGCCGGAGGTCGCGGAGTCGGTGGAGTAGAAACCGGACCCCTTGAAGACGATGCCCACGGAGTCGAAGACCTTGCGCAACGCGCCCTGGGTGCACTCGGGGCAGATCTGCAGCGAGTCCTCGCTGAAGCTCTGGTACTGCTCGAAACGATGTCCGCAGTTCTTGCAGGCGTAGACGTAGGTGGGCACGCGGGATCCTCCGGGATGGTCGAAGTGCTGGGTCGCGCGGGCGACCGGGGAAGAGTCTACGACCGCGCGGGGCTCAGGCGCGCGGGGACGTGACCAGCGAGACGAGGCCGTCTGCCGTGAGCACTTCGGGGATCGGTACATCGTGCTCCTCCTGCGGCAGCGACTCCGCCTCCAGCAGCTCCTCGGGGTTGATCACCGCGACGATCCGCGCGTCCTCGGGCAGGGTGCTCAGGGCTCGGTCGTAGTAGCCGGCCCCGTGCCCGATCCGAGTGCCGGTGCGGTCCACCGCCACGGCGGGTGTCAGCACCAGCATCGCCGCTGCGAGCGCCCGGGTGCCGAGCCGCTCGCCGGTCGGCTCCTTCCCGAAGCCGCGACCGGGGGAGTCCGCGAAGGGGGACCGGCCGTCCCAGATCACCCATTCCAACTCCCGCCCGGCGGCGGCCGGGAACACCACCTGGGCACCGGCGCTCGCGAGCCGGCCGGCCAGCGGCAGCACATCGGCCTCCGCAGGCGTGGGGTGGTAGGCGGCGACCAGCGGGGCCGGTGTGCCCGCGGCGGAGGCGGCGGCCACCGCCAGCTGGATCTCGGCGATCAGCGGTGCGGCGTGCGCGAGGAGCTGCTGCGCCTCCCGGGCCCGTCGCTCGGCACCGTCCTGGCCAGCGTAGCTGGCGGCCCGGCGGGACCGCAGCTGCCGGCGCAGCTCCTGCTTGCGCGACCTCACCGTCTCCTCGTCCATGGCCCCAGGTTCGCACAGCGCGCCACGTCCCGGCCGGGACGGAGCACAAGATCCCCCTGGCGCCGTCTACGATGACGCGATGGTTCACGTGTGGCCGCTGGCACTGCATGACGGGGAGCTGACGCTGCGCCCCCTGCGCCGCCGCGACCGCGCGGCCTTCGAACGGTTGCGGGGGCGCAACGCCAGCTGGCTGCGCCCCTGGGATGCGACCGACCCCGAGCGCGGCCCGCTCCCGATCGATTTCCGCACCCTGCACCGCTGGAACCAGCAGCAGGCGCGGCTGGGGCTCGCGCTGCCGCTGGTGATCACGGTCCAGGGTCGGCTGGTCGGTCAGATCACCGCAGGCCCCATCCAGTACGGTGCGCTGCGCTCCGCGGTGCTCGGCTACTGGATCGGCCACGAGGCGGCCGGCCGCGGGATCGTGCCGCGTGCGACGGCGCTGCTGATCGACCACCTCTTCGCCGAGCTCGGTGTCCACCGGATCGAGGTCACCGTGCGGCCCGAGAACGCGGCCAGCCTGCGGGTGGTGGAGAAGCTGCATCTGCGCCAGGAGGGGCTGCGGCGCTCGGCGATCCACGTCGACGGGGCCTGGCGCGACCACCTGGTCTTCGCGCTCACCGCAGACGAGGTCGCCACCGGAGACGATGGCCGAGGAGTGCTACGACGACTCCGAGACGAGTTTCCTTCCGACACGCCCGCAACGTGACCAGGGGAATCACAGCAGTGTCATTAAGGTGTCGGTGTGGAGTCGATCAATCTCGGAGCCGTCCTCTTCGGCATCCTGCTGCTGCTGTGGCTGGCCTACGCCCTGCCGCGCACCGCGAACCGTCGTGAGGTGATGGGGCGCGCCCGCGCGGCCGACGAAGCCGAGATGACCCCCCAGGCGCGGGACCTCTCCGCGGCCGTCCACTCCCGCCGCACGTCCACCGAGGTGAACCCGCCCATGTCCCAGGACCGACTGCTCCTGCGTCCCTCTGATCCCACCCGCCGACCGCGGTTCGACGCCGAGCCCGGCACCCGCATCGACTCCGCCGGCGAGCGGGTCCGCTCTCGTCGGCTGCTCAGCATGGTGCTCGGCGCCCTGCTCACGGTCGCCGCCGTACTCGTCGTCCTCGCCGCGGTGCAGGTGGTGGCGTGGTGGGTGCCGGTGCTCGCCGTCGTCGGCATCGCCGCCTATCTGGTGGGGCTGCGTCGCCTGGAGCTGGAGCGCCGGGCCCGGGCGACTCGTGCCGCCACCCGCCTGCGCCGCCAGCGCGCCGAGGCCGAGACCGCGCGGCGCCGGGAGGTCGACCAGCGCGAGCAGGCACTGGCACCAGCGACCGGGACCGCCCCTGCCACCATCGAGCCGTCACCGCAGGCCGACCTCGAGACCACCTCCCAGCGGGCGGCGGAGCAGGTCTCCCGCCCCGGGGAATGGACCCCGCGGCCCGTGCCGCGCCCCACCTACGCTCTGCGCGGCGAGGTCGACGATCTCGCCAGCCGCCACGCGGCCCACCGTCAGAGCATGCTCGCCACCTCCGTGCCGCTGGAGAACGAGCGGGTCGAGGAGCTCGAGGCCGTGGACGAGAACCTCGCCCCGGCCCAGGACCTGCACCTCGACGAGATCCTCGCGCGGCGCCGGGCCTGAGCGCCGGGCTCATGGGGCGCGCCGGCCGCGAGTTCCGCGACCTCGAGTCGCTGCTCGCCCGCGAGGGCTACCACGAGCGGCCGCTCGCGGTGCTCGACCTCGACGCCTTCGACGCCAATGCGGCGGACCTCGCCCGCCGCGCCGCCGGCACCCCGCTGCGGGTCGCCTCGAAATCCCTGCGGGTCCGGGGCCTGCTCGAGCGGGTGCTGACCCGGCCCGAATATGCCGGGATCCTCGCATTCACCCTGCCTGAGGCACTGTGGCTGGTCGAGCACGGTGCGCGCGACGTCGTCGTCGCCTACCCCAGCGTCGAGCGCGGGGCGTTGCGCCGGCTCGCCATGCTCCCCGAGGCTCTGGACGCCATCACCCTGATGGTCGACGAGACCGCGCAGCTCGAGCTGATCCTCGACGCCACCTCGGACCTCCGCGCTCGACCGGGGGATCGGCGGATCCGGCTCGCCCTCGAGCTCGACGTCTCCTACGCACCACTGCCCGGGGTGCGCTTCGGGGCTCTGCGCTCACCCCTGCGCAGCCCCGAGCAGGCCGTGTCCCTGGCCCGAGCGGTCCAGGCCCGCCCCGGCCTCGAGCTGGTGGGAATGATGGCCTACGAGGGCCACATCGCCGGCGTGACGGATGCGGCCCCCACCGCGTACGGCGCGGCGGTGCGCACCATGAAGCGACTGTCCCGCCCGGACATCGCCGCCCGGCGCGCCGAGGCGGTCGCCGCAGTGGGGGAGATCGCCGACCTCGAGTTCGTCAACGGCGGCGGTACCGGGTCGATCGAGTCCACCGCCGCCGAGGAGGCGGTCACCGAGATCGCGGCCGGCTCCGGACTGATCGGCCCTGGACTCTTCGACCGCTACCGGGACTTCGCCCCGCATCCGGCCCTGCTGCTCGGGGTGAGCGTGGTGCGCCGTCCCGCCCCCGGCGTGGCGACGCTGCTCGGCGGAGGCTGGATCGCCAGCGGCGTCCCGGGAGCGGACCGCCTGCCCACCATCGCCCACCCGAGCTCACTCACCTTCGCCCCGCAGGAAGCGGCGGGCGAGGTGCAGACCCCCGTCCTCGGAGCCGCCGCCGAGCAGCTGCGAGTGGGGGACACGGTGTGGCTGCGCCACGCCAAGGCCGGGGAGCCCGCGGAACATTTCGCGAGCTATCTGCTGGTCCGCGGCGACGAGATCGTCGGATTCCATCCCACCTACCGCGGAGAGGGTGCAGTCTTCCTCTGAGCCGTCCTCTCCCACCGCGGACCCCGAGGACCGCGCCCCACCGAGCCCCGAAGGAGCGGCCGATGCCGGCGAGCACCAAGACCCTGCGCACCTGGAGCAGAGGCACATCGTGGAGACCGCAGCAGGTGCTGCGCCCCACCTCGCAGGAGGCCGTGGTCGCCGCCATCCAGGCCGCCCGCGCCCGCGGCTGCTCGCTGCGGGTGCTCGGCGGCGGCCACTCCTTCTCCGCCCTCGCGGCGACCGACGGGATCACGCTGTCACTGGACGGCCTCCAGGGCCTGCTCTCCGCCGATCCCGAGACGGGACTGGTCACGCTGCGCGGGGGCACCCGATTGTGGGCGATCGCCGAGCTGCTGGCCCCCTACGGGCTCGCACTGTCGGTGATGGGGGACATCGATCGGCAGTCCATCGCCGGCGCGATCCAGACCGGCACCCACGGCACCGGCGCGGCCTTCACCGGCTTCGCGGGCATGGTGCGCGGCCTGCGGCTGGTGCTGGCCGACGGTTCCGTCGTGGACACCTCGCCCAGCCACGACCCCGACCTCTTCGAAGCCGCCCGGCTCGGGCTCGGCAGCATCGCAGTGGTTCTCGAGGTCACCGTGCAGTGCGTGCCCGCCTATCGCCTCGAGCTGGTCGAGCGCACCGAAGCGCTGGAGCCGACAGCGGCCAGCTTCCTCGCCGACTCCTCGCGTGCGGACCACCACGAGTTCTTCTGGTTCCCCCGCGCCGACCGGGCGACCGTGCGCACCATGCGCCGACTGCCCCCGCACGCCCCGCGGCACCGGCCCGCCCGCGCCGTCGAGGTTCTGCAGCAGGACGTCCTCGGCAATGGTGCCTGGGAGCTGCTGTGCCGCGGCGCCGCACTGGTCCCGCCGCTCAGCCGTCCCCTCGCCGAGATCGCCTCGCACCTGTTCGCCGGGCCCCGGGTGATCGACGATTCCGCCGCCGTCTTCGTCGCGCCGCGACGGGTGCGCTTCCACGAATCCGAGTGGGCGCTGCCCGCCGACCGCTTCGAGGAGGCGTTCGCGGCGCTGCGGGCCCGCCTGGAGGCCGAGGACGTGCGCGTCACCTTCCCGCTCGAGATCCGCCGCGCCGCGGCCGACGGGGTGTGGCTGTCCACCGCCCACGACCGCGACACCGTGTACATCGCTGCGCATCGCCACCACGCGGAGGAGGCGGGACCCTACCTGCTGCTGGTGCAGCGGACCCTGGCGGCCTTCGGCGCCCGCCCGCACTGGGGGAAGCTGCACTGGCTGGGCGCCCGGGAGCTCACGGAGCTCTACCCCCGCTTCGAGGACTTCCGAGCCGTCCGTGCGGCCGCGGACCCGGACGGCCTGCTGATGAGCTCCTACCTGCGCCATCTGCTGGGCTGAGCCCAGGAGGGCGGGGGTCTGAGGGTCTGTGCGCGCAGCACGCTGCCCGCCCCCTGTCCGCCCGCCCGACGCCGACGGGCGCGGGCTACCCTGATCAGGATGAACACCTCCGCGCCCCGCACCCCGCCCGCTGCTGTCCCCTCGCCGTCGCACCTGCTGGACATCGCGCTGGCCGCGGCCCATGCGGCGGCGGAGTATCTCCGCGGCCTGGACCGCGACGGTCTGGCTCGCGAGTACAAGACCTCCAGCCACGACATCGTCACCGAGCACGATCGTGCCAGTGAGGAGATCATCGTCTCCGAGCTGCGCCGCCTGCTGCCTACCGCCCGCATCGTCGGCGAAGAGGGTGGGGAGCGTCCCGCCGAGGGGCCTGCCGCCGGGGCCGCGAGCGACGAGCCCGTCGTGAGCTTCTACGTCGACCCCATCGACGGCACCAGCAACTTCGCTGCGGGACTGCCGCTGTTCTGCATCTCGATCGGTGTCGCGGTCGACGACGAGATGGTCGCGGGCGTCATCGACGCCCCGGTCCTGCACCAGGTGTTCGCGGCGGCCGACGGCGACGCCACCCTCAACGGCCGGGTGCTGCGTCCGCGCGCGACCAACGCCCCGGCCGATGCCCTGGTGCTCTCCGGGTTCCCCGGTCAGCGCACCGGCGCACAGTTCCCCGACTTCGCCGCGAGCTCGGTGCGCACCCTCGAGGACTCCGTCTCCGCGGTGCGGCACCTGGGGTCGGCCGCGCTCGAGCTGGCGTACGTCGCCGCCGGCTGGGCCGATGCGACCGCGCTGACCGCGATCAACTCCTGGGACGTGGCCGCAGGCTTCCACATCCTGCGCCGCGCCGGCGGCTCGCTGCACACGTGGCCGGGCGCCGAGGTCGCAGAGCGTCCCGACCACCTGCAGCCCGCCTATGTGGGCTGTACCGGGCCGGAGCGTCTGGGCGTATTGGACGAGCTGCAGCGGGAGCTCCAGGAGCTGCGCACCGCCGCGCGGTGAGCAGGTGACGCTTCCCCGGCGCCGTCGCTGTGACCTTCGTCAAGGCGTCGTCCTCGAGGCGACAGCAGCGCGCGGGCGGTGCTAATCTGTCCAGGTCGCTCAGGTGACATGGGGCTATGGCGCAGTTGGTAGCGCGTCTCGTTCGCAATGAGAAGGTCCGGGGTTCGAATCCCCGTAGCTCCAC